>RFIQ01000107.1 GCA_003695565.1 Planctomycetota bacterium
CCAGGAAGCTTTGCGAGAGACTCGGGCGCTGCGCCGCCGGTCGGCACCCGTTCGCGAACTGGCCCAGCGGCTGGCGGACCGCGAACTGGCGGAAGCATTGGATACGGTTGGTGGCATCATGGTCGTGCGCCGCCTGGTGGAGCAGAAGTTGGCCGACATGCAAGCCGAATTGTTCGAGGAATGGAAGTCCCGAGTGCTGCAACCGGTAAACGGAGAACTGGTAGTGCGACCGACTGCGCGAGAAGAAATCGAGTCCCTGCTGGAACGCATGGAGGAATGGCGCGCGGGGGAAGAGTAGACCGCGAGACAGCCTAGGCTTGCGTTTTGTTCATCCTCCGCCCCTGGAAATCCTGCGTTCGGTCGACAGGGAAGCTCCGCTGCGATACATTGTTGAACAAGCAAGAGCGTCGCAGGAACCTGCGGGCTACGCTTCTGGTCTTGTCTGTTCTTTTCTCTTTCTCTTTTCGCGGATCGCCCTAAGGCAGGAGTCAGGTATGTCTCGCTTTTTTCTCATCGTTGCACTAAGTGCGTTCCTGGGTGGTGCGTCGCCGGCATGGGCTGGCGATTGGCCCGAATTCCTGGGGCCCAAGGGAACGGCGCATAGCGCCGACGAGGTGCCGACCCGCTGGAGCGAGACGGAGAATCTGAAGTGGAAAGTCGATCTGCCTGGGCGAGGCTCGTCCAGCCCCATCGTTGTGGGTGACCGCGTTATCGTGACCTGCTGGTTGGGCGACGATGCACCGACCAGCCGACAAGTCGCCTGCTTCAATAAGAACACGGGCGAGCGATTGTGGTCGGTCGACTTTCCAATCGATTACACCGAAGACCCATACCGGGGGTACATCATGGAACACGGTTACGCCAGCAATACGCCGGTGAGCGACGGAGAGAGCGTGTTTGTGTTCTTGGGAAAGGGAGGTGTACACGCCTTGGGGATGGACGGCACCAGGAAATGGAGTGTCGATGTAGGTAAGGAATCGAGCAATCGCCAATGGGGGTCAGCCGCGAGCTTGATACTGTACCAGGGAAGCGTGATCGTGAACGCTTCGGAGGAGTCCAAAGCAATCTGGGCCCTGGATAAAGCCACCGGTGAAACACTATGGCGGGCGGACGCCGGAATGCTGGAGCTGACCTATGGAACGCCGCGCGTTGTCACCCTGGCAGATGGAAGATCGGAGTTGGTAGTCAGCGTTCCTTCGGAGATGTGGGGCCTCGACCCAGCAAACGGCAAACTGAGCTGGTACGCCCAAACCCCCATGACGGGCAACGTGTGCCCCTCACCAATCGTCGCCGGGGATGTCGTTTATAGCTTTGGCGGATACCGTTCTTCGGGGTGCATTGCCGTTCGGGCTGGGGGTAAAGACGATGTCACCCAATCACACGTCTTGTGGACCAATCGATCCAGTTCGTATGTCGCAACGCCTTTGTTGCACGAAGGGCGTTTCTACTGGATCAATGACCAGGGCATTGCTTACTGCACCTCCGCCCAAGATGGCGAAGTGGTCTATCGGGCGCGGGTCGGCAAACTCGAGGGCGGGCGTCCGGTCTATGCTTCGCCTATCTTCGTCGGCAAGCACATCTACGTGGTGACTCGCTACAGCGGAACGATCGTGTATCCCCCGGGCGATAGCTTCGAGCCAATCGCCACCAACGTCTTCGCGAACGACGACTCCATCTTCAATGCCACCCCTGCGGTTTCCGATGGGCATTTGTACTTGAGAAGCGACCGGGCTCTCTACTGCATTGGATTCTGAACTGCCCGCTGGCGCTCGTTGGCCTGCCGAGCCATTGCCAACCAGGACCGGATGCCCGGGAGACGGCTCAGTTTCCGGCTTTCGCCGGCCAGCTTGCCACCCGGGGCGCGGTCGTGCCAGATAGGACGAGCGGCGCATTCTCCGACTTCCATCACTGAACCTCGATGCCCGCGGCCCGGCGTGGCGGGGGCAGGCGACGGCGCCTGCCCTTGCCAGGGGGACGAGGTAAGTTACGGTGATACCCAGCGGTCCCGCTGCAGGGCCGGTCGGGTTCGCGCAATCTTCAAAGGAACGGATGGATGTCGGGGCGCAAAGTTGTGTTGGTCTTCGCGGCCGTGTTGACCATCGGCGTGGGGGCTACGATCACCTTGGTTCGGTCACTGGAAGCTGCCGAACGATACCAAGAATCCATTCAGGACACCTGGCGGCGAGTGGCACTGGAACTCGACAAGCGGTACCGCAGCATGGAGCGGTCGGTCGCTGAACTGGCCGACGACGGGTCAACATCGCTGGATTGGATCGAAGTCTTTCGCTTGCACCTCGACGCCTTTCGTACCTCCGGTGACTTGGAGTCCCAGATCGAGGCAGCCAACCGGATCGAATCGGTGCTGGCCCAGCATCCGGAAGTGGAGCAGGCTCCATCGCTCGAACTGCTCGAGGCGATCGCCGAATTCGAATCCGCGAGGGCGGACTACGAACAGTGGCTGGCCGGACCAATCGGCAGATCGCTGCGCCTGGTGGTTCCTCAGTCGCCACCTCCACGCCTGACGATTGCCAAGTAGCTGAGCGACCTCCAGACGCTCCCCCCGGCCTCTACCATGCAACTTGCGGCGCAGTGACTCTCACCAGAGTCGATTGGCAGCCGTGCCTGCGTGCCTTGGCCCACTCTCCATGCAGCATCCACAGCTCGTGTGCGTCCCTGCGCCTTTGCGTTTTTGCGTTTCATCATCTTCCCGCGCGCTACCAGTCGCGTTCAGGCCCAACCCTCGACCCGACTCATGCTGACTCCGTCCCGCGCGCGAACCTGAGGGCCCGAGCAACGGGTTCGAGGCCCTCACCGATGGCCGGCACGATCCCGTGACCGCCAAGCTCCGGCATCCGCTCACCCCCCCAAAAAAACTCCGCTTGCCGCATAAAGATCAGGCCGACATCAGAAATCACAATGAGCCCCAGCCACAGCAAGCGACAGACGGGCTCCGCCAAATCGCGTCACCGCAACAAACCAGACCCGGCTGAACAACCCCGCAAACAACAACCTCTTCCGACCGATATCAATCCAACCATCGACACCATTTGACATCACCCCAACCCTCGCACGCCTCAGCCGGTGAGCTAGAAACCCTCGCAGCGACCGAACCACAGCTAACCCCGGGGTGCAGGCCAGCGCGAGGACGACAACCAGCCAGCGCGAACGGCCCGCCAGGATTTCGAGCTCCCCCCAGTCGACTCCTGCGCAACAAGCCGCCGACCAACCCCAAGGCACCCGACCACTAATACTCTCCCAAATCAAGAGAACTGAGGAAGCATCAGCGCGCCGCGCATTAGCGTGCCCTGCATTAACGCGTCATGCGCCCGAACCGCAAAACCGAAGGCTCGCACCACGAACACAACCACGCCGGGGCCAAGGACCTGCCAGAGCACCAGACTGCACCAACCGTGACAGCGCCACGGAGAAGCCAACTCACGTCCTGCCCCCCGGCATTTACCCACAAACCCAACAGAGCTCCGACCGCCAAACCTGGTGGACACCTGGTTTTTGAACACCTGGCGACTGCCTATTTATTGGGCAGACAGCCGTTGCACAGAGAGCGCGCACGGCATGCACAGATGGCGTGCATGCAGCGCAAACATTGCTAACTGCTAGCAAATAAAGAGGTTATGGCGATGGAATTGCTTGCGTTGGAAAAATGCCTGCGGAGTCTTGTCGACTGGCGACGGGACGGAGGGCCGCATATGGACAGGAACGGACGTAAGGACGAAACAAAATGAGCATAGACCCACGGACAGGCGGAAATCAGTTCGATTCGGGATTCCGGCGTGTGAGTGAATCCCACCAGGAGGGCCAGGTTCGATCGTCGAATGGCGAATCGGACCGGCACCGCAGCGTGCTGACCGGTGCTGGTGGAGGAGGTCAGGCAGGGGCGGGCGTCGGCAGTTCCACCGCAACTCCCGCCTCGGCACCCCATTCCGCTACCCAATCTCCAACAGCGACAGCGGGGACCTCTGACGAGGACGGGGCATCGACGGTGGCCAAGAAGTCCGATCCGGTCAACGAGAAGCTGGCGAGCGAACTGAGGAACTTCGAACAGGTCGCAGCGGACCTGCGCGGTCGTTTGGAGCCGGTCGAGGACTTTCACCAGCGTTGTTTGCAAGCTTTCGATATCGCCAACGAACTATTTGGTCACGCCCCGACTTGGGTCTGTTTCTATCGTGAACTGATGGGCACCGACGGATTCATCCGCCGGCTGTTCCCAGGTGATGAGGAATTCGGCGTATTCTTGCGGAGCGACCAGTACCATCAAATCCAATTGATGCTGACGGCGCTGCGCAGTCGCGACTTGCCGGAGAACGACCCGAATGATCCTCAGCGGATGATCACTGTGCGGCTTCCCAAGAGCTTGCACGAGGCGATGTGCGAGGAAGCGGAGCGTTTGAACATTTCAGTCAATCGGTTGTGCATCAGCCGCATGTTGCAGTTGCTGGACCCGAAGATGATTCCCAAGAACAGCTCCAAGCCGCGCGGCCGCAAGCCACGCAAGCGGACGGGCAAGCCAGCCCAGAGCGCTTCGGGCACCAGCGGCTAACGCCGCAGGGACGATGGAGACACGTTTGCGGGCCTGCCATTGCTGTGGATTGGTACAAACGGTACCGCCACTGGCCGAGGGGCAGATCGCCCAGTGCGCGCGGTGCGGCAGCCGCATCGACTCGGCGCGGCGCAGCGGACGACTGAGCGCTGCGCGGTGTTTGGCGGCTGCGGTCGGCGCGCTCATTCTGTATTTCCCTGCCATGCTCCTACCCATTCTCGAGATCGAAAAACTGGGGCATCGACATGTTTCGAGCTTGCTGGGTGGAACCATCGACTTGATTTCCCACGGCAACCTGTTCGTAGGGCTGATCGTACTGGCGTTCTCCATCGTCCTGCCGTTGGTCAAACTCGTGGCGTTGATCGAGCTGAGCTACACAGCGATTGCGCAGCGCCAACATCGTGCCTGGACCTATCGACTGGTGGAATGGTCGGGCCGATGGAGCATGATGGACGTGTTGCTGCTGGCCCTGCTGGTGACTTTGGTAAAACTGGGTGATCTGGTTGCCTTCCAGTTGGGTCCGGCCGTGGTGGCATTCGTGTTGTGCGTGGCGCTGAGCATGATCGCTTCGCTGGTCTTCGATCCCCATGCCATCTGGGAAGAGGCAGCCGAGTGATGAGTGACAAGCGAGACGGAGAACAGCCCCGCGCAAGTGGGGCATCGAACCCCGGGGCGCCGCCCGGAATCCCCGCGGCAGTGGTGAGGTCGGTGGATCAAGTTCGTGGCGATCGAGCGCGAACGCGTCTGTGGTGGCTGACCGGAGCATGCCTGTTGATCGCGATCGCGCTGATGGTGATCAGCTTTCGCTCTCGCGGGGAAATCATCGTGATTGAATTCCAACAGGGACATGGAATCAAACCGGGAGACGCGCTGCGGTACCGAGGTGTGTCGGTCGGACAGGTCCAGGGGGTGCGTTTGAACGATGACTTGCAGCGCGTCCAGGTCGAGATCGCACTGGTACCGGGCAACGAGGCTGTGTCGGTCGAGGGGAGCCAATTCTGGATCGAACGCCCACGGATCCGCATCGGTCAAATGAGTGGCCTGGAAACAGTGATGGGGGCCAAGTACGTGGGGGTTCTGCCCGGTCCCGCTGATGGACCGCGGCGGGATCGATTCGTGGGTCGAGAATCGCCCCTATCGATGACCGAAGGCGAATATGTGGAGATTCGCATCCGATTCCCCACGGGAGAAGGTTTGGAGGTCGGCGACGAAGTAAGGTATCGCGGAATCGCCGTGGGAGAAGTGACAGGTGTGGAACTAGGAGAATCGACATCTGAGGTGCAGGTGGAAGTGCGGTTGCTGGGGGCGGCTCGCCGGTTGGCGCGCGCGGGCACGCAGTTCTGGATCGAGCGGCCGCGATTGGACCTGACCGAGGTGCGGGGCCTGGAAACGCTGATTGCCGGTCGCTATATCGCGCTGGAACCCAGCAGCGATGAAGGGCCGGTGCAGACCGAGTTCGACGGGCTCGGGGCACCGCCACCGCTTCCGTTGCGTGAAGGTTCGCTGGAGATCGAATTGGATGCGTCGCGCCGTTTCGGCCTAGTTCGGGGAGCTCCCGTCACCTATCGGGACGTCGAGGTCGGTCGCGTTTCCAGCGTCCGGATTTCCGATGACGCTGCCAGCGTGAAAGTCACCGCTGTGATCGATCCGCGGTATGCGGTACTGGTGCGCACCAATTCGCGATGGTGGACGACCAGCGGAGTGAAAGTGGATGCAGGGTTGCAGGGCGTGCAAGTGGCCATCGATTCCCTGTCGGCCTGGATCCGAGGCGGCATTGCCATGGCGACTCCGGACAGGCCTGGACCGCGCGTCGCCTCCGGACATCGCTTTGTTTTGGAACCGGAACCTCTTCCGGAATGGCTGGAATGGAAGCCGCGAATCGACTTGAACCGCTCCGCGGAACTCGGGTTTGCCCTGCCCCAACCGGTGCGCGTCGTGTCCCACTGGCGCACCACGTGGCTGGGGCTGCCGCGGACCAGGTCGGCCGCGGGATGGGGCCTGGCCGTCGACGATGGTCGATTGATGCTTCCAGCCAGCCTACTCCAGGCCGGTCAGGATGCCAACGTTGAATTGCAATTGGCCGGAGTGCGATTGACGAGCGCGGATGTGGCGTACGATTCGGAAGGCGCGATAGCGTGGCTGGCCAAACCGGAGAATCTGGATGTTGCGGTCTGGCCCATGGCGCGCGTGGCGGAAAGCTGGAACGGTCGATCCATGCTGCTGGTCGTCCAGGGGGATAGCGGCGACCCCACGCCCGTGGACGCTTCGCGGGCAGAACAAACCGGTACAGCAATTCGCCTGGCTCCCGGCATCAGTTTTCCCGACACGTTGGAAGGTGCACCGGTGATCGACGGCGAGACGGGATACTTGGTGGGTCTGTTGCTCCAGCGCAACGGGCGGTGGGAGATCCATCCTTTACCTGCCCCTGCGCAATAGACCCACGCGCAAATCATTCAGTCGGCTGGATGCCCCGGCACCTCGACGGCGCACCTGGACGTGGGCGACCGAATCCATGCGGGGGAATTCGCGGCCGAGCCGGCGGTTGGGGACCAGCGATTCGTATCGGGACCGGCTCGCCTTTGCCACGGCTTACTCGGACACGGATTGCAAAGGCAATTCGCGGGCGCTTTGACCAGCCAGATAGTCCAGCAGGTAGACCAACAGGTGCGCACGGACATCGTCCTGTGCCTGCTCGAACGGTCGCTCCCCCGGTTGCTGCTCGTGAAGCCATACTGCGTGCACTGCTGCGGCGGAATGAATCACGGCCGGCGGGTCTCCAGGTTCGAGTCGGAGGATCGCGTCGACAATCCACGGGTCGCACTCCCCGGTCCCGCGCACCCAGCGACGAACGTCGCAATGCCAATCGGCAGGCGGTGGCTGCGACCAGGAAGCCGACTCCTCCACTGGCGGTGTGACGGATTGTGCCCAGTCCCGTAACTGCTCTGCCACCGCATCCCGCGCGGGGCCGCTGCCCGCGGGTGCCGGCGCGGTCACCAACGAGATCAAGAAACGCGTGCCGTCGAATCTGGAACGCTGGTTTTGGAAGTGCCTGCTGAGGTTCGCTTCGGTGAGATGCTTGCTCAAGTATTGCTCCCAGGCCAGGCGAAACTCCAGCGTTTCGAGCAAGGTGTCGGGATCCACCTGCCATTGCTGGCTCGTTCGCTGCACCCAGTCCTCGGGAGCATCCACCTGCTGCGCGCGTGCGATCCATTGCAAAATCGCTGGACGATCCGGTGCCATCTTCAATTTACGCAAAGTCTGCAACGCCTGCATACGCTTGGCGATTAAGGCGATTGCCGCCTTTTCCACCGCTGGATCTAGCGGAGGAAGGCCCAGAGCCGGATTCCGTCCCAGCACCAGATCGACATGCTGCCGGGTCAGGGGGCGTCGCCCCAGCATGGCCAACGGCTTGTCCTCCGGCGCGGCATGCGTCGCACGATCCTCCACGACATTGGAAGGGTTGGAGGCGTCGGCAGGATCGCCCGCGCCCTGAGCCCAGATGGACGGAACGGCTTCTGCTCCAAGGACGAGCCACCCCAGCATGGCCATCCGGCCGAGGCGCCACCACCATCGACAGCGGTTCATTGCCATCACCCCAGTTCCCCTCCTGGGCTCCCCCGCAGAGGCCTCCCCAACCGGATCACTGCTTCCCCGCGTCCTGTTCGATCGGTTCGGTTTCGAAGTCGGTGGGATTGACCCATCCGGCCTTCAAACGTTCGCCACGGCGGAAACGCTCGTAGAAATTTGCTGTGGCCGGGGAAGAATACGGATAGGAATCGAATATGTCGCCCTGGCCGAACATGCGCGGGTCGCCCTGCGCGGTCAGCTCGGCCACCATCTGCTGTTCGAGGCGCCGTCGTAAATCGGCATACCGCGACTCGCCCGCCAGGTTGTGCAGGCAATCCGGATCGGTGGTGACGTTGTACAGTTCATATTCGGGGCGTTTACCGAAACACAGGCTCCAGTAGCGTTTATCCTGACCGCTGCGGCGCATTTCCAGGATCAAGGACTTGGTGGGGCTGCCATCGCAATTCAAATATCCGGTTTCGGGATCGCCGGCGGGCCAACGGTCTGGTTCGTAGTTCTTTACCAGCAACCAGTCGCCCTGGTAGATTCCACGGATGGGATATCCCCAGTCATGCGGCCGCCCGACATCATGCCGTTCCTTTCCAACCAACACATGATCTCTCTGCGGATCGACTTGCCCAGATGCTTCCGATTGAAAAATCGGCACCAGGCTGTTGCCACTGATCGGTTGCATGATCGGCCCCGCCTCCTTTACGCCGGCTACCTCCAGAAAGGTCGGAGCCAAATCGGCAAAATTGACAACATCCTCCACGATGCGTCCGGCACCGCGGATTCCTTGAGGCCAGCGAATGGCCAAGGGGATATGGTTCGAATGGTAATACGCTTGCCCTTTCACCCGGGGAAACGGCATCCCGTGATCCGACGTGCAGACCACCAGGGTATTGTCCAGTTGTCCTGCTGCATCCAGGGCCTGCAGGATGCGGCCCAAATGTGCATCGTAATGTTCCACCTCAACGGCGTAGTCCAACATGTCATGGCGGACCGTCTCGGTGTCTGGCCAGTACCCAGGTACGCGATCGATATCCTCCAACCGCTTGCCCAAACGCACTCCGCTTTGAAACTCGTACCCTCGATGCGGCTCGGTCGTCCCGTACCAGAAGACCCACGGTTTCCCCGGCGGCACGTCCCGAAGAAAATCGATGAAATTGGCCGCATAATCATTGTTGGAAATACCTCGCGCCGGCGGTTTGGCCGTGCGGGCTGAATAGCGTTTACCCGTGATGGCTCGCGGTCGCCCCTCGGCGTCATTGGCGATACCGGGTCCCCACCCCTTGCCGGTGTACCCGGCCACGTAGCCGTCGGCCACCAGGCGCTCCATGAACCCGCCGAACTTGGGAGGAAAGATCGCCATGTGGTTGCCGGCTTCCTCCAATTGCCACGAGTACCTGCCCGTCAAAATGGTCGCTCGGGAAGGCGCGCACTTGGCATTGGGAGTAAACGCCCTCTGGAACAGGATTCCCTCGCGAGCAACGCGATCAAAATTCGGAGTTTGCACCCAGGGGCATCCATACACCGAAGCGTGGCCGTAGGACCAATCGTCGGCAATCGCAAACAGAATGTTGGGGCGTTGCGGAGGCTCGTCGCCCCGGGCATTACCACACACCGCCACCACGGCGACGACGACCGCCAACAGGCAGGGCCAGCAACGGCACATGGCCGAGAAACGATAGCAGGTCAAATTGCACATAATTCCATTCACCGAAACAGAAGGGAAAGCAAGCCAGCAGCGGGAGACCGGATGCCGCACATCGGACCGTCGTGGCGGGCGGGCCCCAGCGGCGCGATGGCACGTCCCCAATATACACGGTGCAGCGGGCATTGGGGAAATCGCCCGAACGCCAGGACATACTGCAGGCGGGCAGTGCGGGTGGAGGCGACCTGTCGATCGGGCCTGCCGGGCGTCCGGTGTAAATCAAATGGTTTCGGGGCAGGGGATTGGCTGCCGGCACCCTACTTGATGCAACCAATTAAAAAACAGATACAGGGCTCCAACGGCTGCCAGGGCAGATACCAAGGTGGCGAGGCTCAGCCGTTCATGCCAGGCGATCCAGACGAATTGCCATATGCACAGCAGAGCCACGAACACCAGCGTGGGCAGGCGGCCGATACGGTGGACGACCAGCGCGCCAAAGGGAGCCCCCAAGGCCACCACGGGTGCCGCCGCCAGCCAGTAGTAATAGACGCTGGGATCGATTCCCAACTGCGGCCACCCTGCCGCCGCCAGCATCGTCTTGTAAGCGACCCCCAGCAAACTGGTCCCCGCCATCAGCACGACCGAAGTGGGGATAGCGACTTTCAGGTCACACCTATCCAGGGTTACCAACAGCGCGTAGACGAGCATATCGATACCGACGCCGGTCACGGCAGCAATGATTCCTCCCACGAACCCGGTGGTAGCATACAGCCACGTTTGCGCGGCCGACGCAACTCGTGGATGTTCGGTAAGTTGTTCGAGTTCCCGCAACCGGCGCAACGTCATCAAACCGAAACTGACCCACAGCACGGAAAACGTCAGCTTGACGACCAAATCGTCGATGAAAGGCGCCACGGCCACGATCCCCAACAGAGTTCCCAGGCAACTTCCACCTAGAGCCGGCCACAGCACCGGCCAGGCCAATGGTTGCCTGCGCGCCAGCAGAAAGATCGATGCGGACACCATGCCGACCGATTGGATCGACAACGCGAAATCGCGTCCTAAGGTGGCCGGCCCGTTGAAGACAACCACCAGCACCGGAAATCCCACCGTGCCACCGCCCATCGGCGTCGATCCGGCGACGAAGGAGCCGAACAGCATGGCGACGGCAATCCCACCCCGGTCCACCACTTGCGGCCAGGCCGCGCCGGCAACGACCAGCGCTGCCCACGCCAAGTACACCACGCCCAACCAGACCAGGAACCAGCGATAGGTGCGCCACATGTGCATCACTCGACGGAAGACGTGCTTTCTAGCAAGCGGGAAATCAATGGCAGAAGTTGCTTCTTGCGGCTGACGACGTTGTCCAACTGGTACAGACAACGCTCCAGTTGCGGGTAATTGATCGCCTCCCAGAATTCGGGTTCGTCCGATAGCAGCAGCAAGCTGCCATTGGAGACGATATCGGTTACCAGCAAGGCGGCGAAATCCAGGTTGCGTTCATGCTTCAGCTCTTGTAGTGCATCGAATAGTTCATGGCGGCGCTGCCAGAAGAGCTCGTACCCGATCTCCTCGATCTGGGAAATGCTGTATCGATGCCCCCCATCCTCGAACTCCTTGCAATCCTCCCGCACAACCTTGCTGGCCGGTTGGCTCCGCAACGAAGATCCGACCTCGAAGAACTCCTGAACAAAGCTGTCCATGTCGACGGTTACGAATTGCCGCAACCAGTCCAGGGTCTCGCGATCGACCGGAGTTGCCGTCGGACTGCGGAGGTTGAGCGTATCGGAAATGATCCCCGAGGCCATGCACAGCGCGATACCAGGACTGGGGTCGATACCGGCAGCTCGGAACTGGCGGGCGATCAACGTGCAGGTTGATCCCACCGGTTCATTGATAAAGCGAATGGGGTGGTTGGAGCGCAGACCACCGCCGAGTCGATGGTGGTCGAGCACTTCCAGTATTTCCGATTCGTCGGCTCCTTGCACCGCCTGGCCCAACTCGTTGTGGTCGACCAGGATCAACTTGGTCTTGGGGGGATTGATGAAATCGGACTTGGACAGCACGCCGACCAATCGGCCTTGGTCGTCCAACACGGGGAACAACCGCTGATTGGACCGCTCGAATTCCTGCCGCGCATCGGCGATGGGCGTCTTGTCCGACAGGATGGTGCAATCGCGTACGATAGCAGGCTCGATCCGCCGAGCCGATTTGATTCGCAGGGTGGTGGTTGCCGTATCGTGTTCGCTGCAGATGACGTTGACGTTGTTCAGTTGCGCCAACTGCAACAATCCCGGGGACAGTTCGTATCCGCCGGTGACCACCAGCAGGCGGACGCCGTGTTCGAGCGCGGGCAACTGGATGGTCGGCCGATTTCCGCTGACAACCAACAATTCATCCGCCGGGCATTGATGCAGTCGTTGGGTAAACCCTTCGGCACTCATGGCGCCGACCATGACCTGCAATTCGATGACTTGTTCCGGGTCGACGGCATGCAGCAGTTTTCCGTGTACCACTTCGCAAATCTTGCGTACCGAGCTCACGACGCGGCGTGCCTGAGTCGGATCGTCATCCCCTTCGAAGACCACTCGCAGCAGGTCCAGCAACGTGACCAGACCAACAAACCGCTGCTGGCGGTCGAGCACCGGGAGCGTGCTGACATTGTGTTCCCGCATCCGCTGATACACCTCGTGGAACACTTCGTCCTCGTAGGCCACGATCGGATTGGCTGAACACACCTGCCCCGCTTCCGGGCGAACATCCATCACGATGCGAGGCGGCGCCAAACGGGCTTTCCGCAGGGCGAACTCCGTACGCTGGTTCGGCGGGCCACAGCAGGCCGCGACGGCGTCCGGATAGGTCGTCCTTTGCAGTAGATCAGCGTAAGCGATGGCGGCACAAATAGCATCCGTGTCGGGATTGCGGTGTCCAAAGACATAAACGGTCATCGGCGTAGTTTCCTCGAGGGTGGCGCGTCCCGAAATTCAGATTACTCGATTTTTCGGCACCGTCGATGCCGCCCAGGAGGAATCCAGATGAAAAACGAGCGCATTGGACGGCCCGTCGGGAGTCTTCCGATGCCCGTCCGGTTGAGATAAGCTGGTAACATGAATCGGGTGACTGAAACATCCGACCAGAAGCCATCGGCCTTGCAGCAGCAATCACCGGGAGCGACTACACTCCAACGCTTTCGCCGATCGCCCTGTCCATCTCTTTACCATCGGGGGCTAGTTTCCATGAACACCAAATCTCCAGCGTCTTCCCCATCGCCTGCCCGCCAATCCTCGCGTCGCAGTTTCCTGAAGGCTGCCTCGGCCCTGCCGGTAGCCGCGTACTTGGGGTCCGGATTGCGTGCCCGCCCAGCCTTCTCCGCCAATTTCCAATCTCCCAATGAACAGCCGGTGGTTGGATTCATCGGCACCGGGATCCGCTACCACACATACCACTGCCGCCAGGCGCTAAAGTTCGGTCCCTGCGGCGGTATCGCCGATTGCGATTCGGTACAACTGGGACGCGCGCAACAAGCCGCTGTCGACATCCACCGCGAGCGAGACTGGCCCTTAGTGATGGGATTGTATGAAGACTACCGGGGCCTGCTCGATCGATCCGACATCGACGTGATCGTCATCGGCTCCGTCGACCACTGGCATACCAAGATGGTGATCGACGCATTGAAAGCGGGCAAAGACGTGTATTGCGAGAAACCGCTGACGTTGACCATTCGCGAGGGCCAACAAATTGAACAGGCATTGCAGCAAACCGGACGGGTGATGCAGGTTGGCACGCAACAGCGGACGGAATTCGATCAACGATTTGTCCAAGCCGCCGCCATGTTGCGGGACGGCCGCGTGGGGGATGTGCAGCGTTTGACGGTTTGCATCGGCGGGTCTCGTGAAAGCGGACCGCTGCCCAAAGTCGATCCTCCCAAGTGGCTCAATTGGGAACTATGGCAAGGTCAAACTCCGTGGCACGATTACCGGCAGGCCAGCGAGATCGTGGATCAGAAGGGCTGGGGTGCCGGTTTTCCCTTCAGCCGCGCGCACCGATATTACCGTTGGTTCTACGAGTACTCGGGCGGAAAATTGACCGACTGGGGGGCTCACCATGTGGACATCGCCATGTGGGCGCTAGACAAGCTCCGCCGCGATATCGGGCCGATCACTATCGAACCGATCGAAGTCGTGCATCCGGTCGAGTTCAAGGATGGCTACCCCACCCAAGACGATCGATTCAATTGTGCCACCAAATTCAAGGTCAAATGCACTTTCGCTGACGGCATCGAAATGTTTGTCCGCGACAATGCCCAAGACGACCTGGGGTTCGAGAACGGCATTATGTTCGAGGGAACCAAGGGCCGATTTCTGGTGAATCGCGGCAAGATCGTTGGCCGTCCGGTAGAAGAACTTCCGGACCATCCCTTGCCGACGGGCGCCTACGCGGCACTGTATGAAGAACCCACGACGCCCGATTTGGGAGGCTTCGGCAGCGAAGGCTACCACATGAAGAATTTCATGGAATGCATCAAGACGCGCAAGACCCCAGCCTCGGACGTTGCATCCCACAACCGCATGTTGAACGTTTGCCACGCAATCAACGTTGCCATGCGCCTGGGACGCACATTGACGTTCTACCCCGAGAACGACACGTTTGGAAACGATCAACAAGCCAACGCGTTCATTGAGCGTGAACAGCGCAAGGGATACGAGATTACCGTTTAGTATTCGCTGCTGCCGGCCAGCATGCCGTGCGGCCACCGGCCACGTCACCTCGGGGAGATCATTTTCATGTACGAAGAAAAGGCCCATTGCCGGGCATCGCAGCGGACTGCCAGCGCGGTAGTGTTGTTGCTAGGCTGTTTCGCTATTGCGTTCGGCGCGCACGCAGCAGCACCGCCGAGCGTGTTGTTGATCATCACCGACGAACACAACTTTCGTACGCTGGGTTGTTACCGGGAGTTGCTCCCTCCGCAGCAAGCGGAAATGTGGGGGCCCGGCGCAGTGGTCGACACTCCGCATCTCGACTCGCTGGCGCGCGACGGCGTGCTGTGCGCGCGAGCCTACGCCACCTCTCCCGTATGCTCGCCCTGCCGCGCCGCTATGATGACAGGTCGTTACCCCCACATGGTCGGCGTGCCGGCCAACGACCGAGTGCTGGATCGCAGCATCCCCACGCTGGCGGACCGGCTCAACCGACGCGGTTACCTCACGGCGTATATGGGCAAGTGGCACTTGGGAGGCCCCGGCAAGCCGGAGTGGGCTCCCCAAGTCGACGGTGGTTTTCAGTTCAAGAAGTACATGTTCAACCGGGGCCACTGGAAAAAACTGGTCGAAGAAAACGGCCAACCCCGCGTGGGAGCGCAGAGGAATGGGAAACCGACTTACGATTTGGATGGTGCCGATGAAACCACCTACACCACCGATTTCCTCACCGATCGCGCTTGTGAGTTCATCCGCCGCACAGCGGAGGATCAACCCTTTTGCCTAGTCTTGAGCTATCCCGATCCGCATGGCCCGAACAAGGTTCGGCCACCCTATGACCATATGTTCGACGGGTTGCGGTTCTTGCCCCCACGCACCTATGGGACTGGATTGCCGCAACCCAGGTGGCTGGGCCAGGCTGCCAACCATCCGGTATTCCGCGGGTCGGACATGTCGCAATACTTCGGCATGGTCAAATGCCTGGATGATAATATCGGTGAATTGCTCGATTGCCTGCTGGCGACCGGCCGTTTGGATAACACGATCGTGATCATGACCAGCGACCATGGCGATTTATGTTACGAACACGATCGGTTGAACAAAGGCAATCCCTACGAGGGATCGGCCCGAGTACCGCTGCTGGTGCGCTTCCCAGAACGTCTGCCGGCCTCCTGCGTGTACACCGAACCGGTGGGAACGATCGACATCACGCCGACCATCATGGGTTTGCTGGGAGAATCGCCGGAGGCTGAGGACCTGGGGAGGAACCTGGCTGATGCTCTGGCGGAAGCACCATTGGTCGGCAGTGAGCAAACACTGGCGGACCGGAATGACTCGGACGAAGAACCCGAACCGGAAGCAATCGTATTGCGAAACGCAGGGACCAAGGCTTCCTGGTTGGCGGTCATCGACAACCGCTACAAGTTGGTCGTATCGGTCAGTGATGATCCGTGGTTGTTCGACAATCGAGAGGATCCCGACGAGCTGTTGAATTACTACCGCCGCCCTGGCACCGATGGTGTGGCCGAACGATTGGCTCGCCGATTGGTGGAATACGCTGGTGAATCCCAAGATCCCTACCTGAACCATCCCAAAATCGCCGCTTCCATCCAACGCATCCTGCAATCGGATTGAATCGGAGAAAACCGCCACTCCAGTTCATCGAACCGGGGCCGATTTTCACCCCGCCGCGCGCATGGATCCGCCGCCGATGTCGGCCGGTCAGACCGATGGGGCGTTGCTACCGAGTTGGGCCAGCACTTGAAGAACGCCGTTCAAGTGGGCCAGTCGCGGCCCGAACCGATCGACGAATTCGTTCAGCATGAAGTCGCCTTCCATCAGGCACTCTTCGTTTTCCTGTACTTCCTGAGTCAGGGTTTCCAGAAACTCTGCATGAACCTTCGACAGCGCCTCAGCGGCACGACGGCAGGACTGTGCCAGCCGTGGATTCGCTTCCTTCCACTGCTGCAATTCCGTGTTGCGTTGCTTTTGCGCTGCTACCGTGGCATTGACCAACTGCTCCAGCAACTCGTTCTGGCGGCGCTGCGTGGTGGCGATCTGGTGCAACAACGCCACCATCACTTCCCCCGAATTGCTTGCATTCACAGGAGGTGCCTGGTCGGCGGAAACGTCGATGCGAAATACCGGCGTATAATCTTGCGAATCACCCACGATCAACTCCACTGTTCTTTCGAAGCATTCTGTCCTAGGCCAAGTATACTCCCTGCGGAGGGCACACTACGGCTCGGGATAGTGAATTCCACGGAAACCCTGCATGCATTTGCATACATATCGTTGGGACACGTTGACCGACCGCCAATGCACTGCGGGGCTCGGTTGATCCCAGTATAGTCACGTGGCGCGCGGCGTCGAGCAAATTGGGCGAGATGGCCGGTTTGGAGCGGTGAAACCAATGATTTGGCCGCCAGAACTGGCATGGCCGCTAAAGTCGAGCGCGGCAAGAGCCCGACAATGAGTGGTGCGGTCGATTTGCCAACAAGTCGCGACTCATTCCCAACGAGCCATTGTCCAGCATGTCCGACTCCATTGGATTCCTGTCCGTGAAACGCCATGCAGAGCACGGATACTTCGGCGGGTACCTCATCGTCAACCCGCTGGCTCGCCCCTTGGAATTCCACTGCACCATGCCGGTGCGACCGACGCGGGCCCAGGAGCTGCTTTACGGTAGCACGCTGGACGACTTTCTCTGTGGTGAGCAGATTGCCGCCGCCATGGTCGGCAAGGCCAAACTAAAACCAGAGTGGCTGTTTACCGATTGCCGCGCCGTGCTGGCGTTGACCGGAGCGGTCGCCGGGCATGTCCTGTACGTTGACCTACCGGCCGAGAGTACGACCGGCGCCGCCTGGATGCCCCCTGCCGGTAAACTTCCTTCCCGCACGCTGACCGTAGAATCCTATCGGTTTGAAGTCCTGCCGGAGTGCCGGATTACCGAAAACGAGTTGGCGGAGCGACTTCAGGGACTGGCTCCCTATTTCGATCTGGCAGAACCGTTCCAGCGCATCACGGAAGCCCTGTTGGAAGCACACCCGATCGCCCGGGCCGCCTGATGCGGTTCGTTTCGAGAGAGCAAGGCCCCGGCCATTTCCGGACATCGATAGGTAGTAGGAAACCGCCGGTTGCGCGGCCGCAACCCGGTGTGGCACACCGGCGGCCTAGCAGCGCCTACCTGTGGCAGCACAGACTGGGGTGGCCCAGCAGCCCAGGACCCGCCCAACCAGAGACTGAGGAGGCCGTTGTGGCAGAGGGACAGCCGGAGTTTCACCAGCACTGGACGGCCGAAGACGAGAGGCTTCGGATCGAGACGTTCGCCACCGGTTGGCACCGTCAGATCGGACGCTTTCCAGTTGTCTTTAAGGACACACCGGCGGCTGCCGCCTCCCCGCCACAGCTCTCGGTAGTCCCTATTCGATTCCAGCCGCGACGCCCGAAAGTTCTCAGCGTCGTTTTTCCCGAGACCGATCTGCTCGAGCCGTCCCAGGCATCCGGCGGCGAAGGGGCCGACGCAGCCACCGGCCCTCGGGCAACCGACATCTCTACAGGCCCTCGCCCGCCGACCGCCAAGCAAACGAAGCGGACGAGGATCCGGCCCCCTGCAGACTTGGTCAAACTGGAGGACCGGTTGTTCTTCCTCTTGCAACCGCCGATCGAATTCATGGCGGCGGCAGGCCGACTGGACTTCCCCTTCGCCCCCTTTCCCTATCAGTTGGACGGAATCGCGTTCCTGTTTCCTCGGGAGACGGCGATTCTGGCCGACGAGATGGGGCTGGGGAAGACAATGCAAGCCATCACGGCCGTCCGCATGCTGCTGTTGGCACGCCATTTGCGCAACGTTTTGTTGGTGTGCCCCAAACCCCTGGTCACCAATTGGGTGCGCGAATTCCGTTTGTGGGCACCCGAGATTCCGGTGACGGTTGTGGAAGGCGATGCCGCCCGCCGTCAGTGGATCTGGCAACAACCGAATGTGCCGGTGCGCATCGCCAATTACGAGCTGCTGATGCGGGATTTCGATCTGATCGAAAACGCGGGCGTCCATTTTGACCTGGTGATCCTGGATGAAGCGCAGCGCATCAAGAATCGCAACAGCACTACCGCGCAGGTCGCGCGCAGTTTGCCGCGCACCCGTAGTTGGGCGCTGACCGGCACACCTATCGAGAATTCAGTCGATGACCTCGTGCATATCTTTGAATTCCTCCACCCCGGATACTTGAGCACCGGCATGCCGTTGAAGGCGATTCGCCAGGCCACGCGGGATCACATCATCCGCCGCACCAAGGACACGGTGCTGACGGAAATGCCTCCTAAGATGTTTCGCGACGAAGAGCTGGTGCTGACCCCGGAACAGCAGTGCACGTACCAGATGGCAGAAAAGGAGGGCGTCGTTCAACTGGAAGATCTGGGCGAAACGCTGACCATCCAGCATGTGTTCGAGTTGGTGCTGCGGCTGAAACAGATCTGCAATTTCGATCCAGCCACTGGAGCCAGTTGCAAACTGGAGCGACTGGAAGCCGACTTGGAGGAAATCGCCGCCAGCGGTCAAAAAGCGATCGTCTTCAGCCAGTGGGTGGAGACGCTGGAAAAACTGGCTGGTCATCTGGCGCGCTTCGGCCCCATGCAGTACCACGGCCGGGTCCCCAGCAAACAGCGCGATGCTGTCATCCAGCAGTTTCGCGAGGACCCCACCAAGCACGTGATTCTGATGAGCTATGGCGCTGGCAGCGTAGGCCTGAATCTTCAGTTCTGCCAGTATGTTTTCCTGTTCGACCGCTGGTGGAATCCAGCCGTCGAAGACCAGGCGATCAACCGCGCCCATCGGATCGGTGCGGCCGGTCCAGTCACAGTGACGCGAATGATGGCCGCCGAAACGATCGAGCAGCGGATCCACCAGGTGCTCGAGGAGAAGCGCGAGTTATTCAACCAGTTGTTCGCCGACGGATCCATGCCGCGCAGCACCGGACTGAGCCGCGAAGAGATCTTCGGCCTGTTCAACCTGTCGGTCCCGGGATTCAAAGCCAGGAAGGCCAGTTAGCCAAGGCGGTAGTCGGGCGGTAGTTCGACCGGGGCATCCTTCGCCGCATCCGCCAGGCGCCGACATCGCAGCGCATCGCACCGCTGGATTCAGGGACGGACCTCGACGGGACTGCCAACGACCAAAATGTTGTAAACGTCGCGAGCATCCAGTGGAGCCAGGCTG
This sequence comes from Planctomycetota bacterium, assembly GCA_003695565.1. Lineage (GTDB taxonomy): Bacteria > Planctomycetota > Planctomycetia > Pirellulales > Pirellulaceae > Aureliella. The sequence continues at coordinate 19,689 of RFIQ01000107.1, forward strand.
ATGCAACCGGACCGGCTCAAATCGCTGCTGACCATTTCTGCGGTGCCGTGGATCGCGTACTCGCCGAAACTGAGCCAAACCTTGCCATATGGATTGCGTGGATCGCCTCCCGGAATGGCTACTCCGTTGCGGGCGTAGTACGTCCGATCGGTTTGTCGCGCCGTGATGGTGAAGGTGCCCGGTTGCGGCGCTGGATCGCTGCCCAGCGCGATCGGAAACCGTCCGGCATAGAGATCGTTCAGGAACACGGCCATCTCGCTTTGGCCGAGAAAGACGACGGCGCGAAACGGACCGCGCACGACTTTCAACTTGGATCCGGGAATCAACGCCTTGGAATTGCCCAAGCCATTGATCGCCGACAACAACTCCGGTGTCACCCGATGCGCCGACGCCACCGAAGCCAACGTGTCGGTGGACTGCACCGTGTAGGCTGGTTCGAGCAAGTGGCGCGGCGAGTAGATCACCTCGCGGCACAACGCATCGAGCAAATCCAATAGATCCGCGGTCTCTTCATGGTTGAGCTCTGGGCTGCCATAGTAGGGGCTGAGCATTGCCAAAGCCTCGCGGAGCTTGCCCGAATTGGCCGCGGCCAGGGCCTGATTGCGGGTCGCGATGAACGGTTGAGCCGTCGCGTTGGCGTTCCAGGACGATGCTGGCGAGGCCCCGCCGGTCGGCTGCGCCGGGTTCTCCGCCAGGTCCGACGGTGGTGGTGACAGAGACGGTTCGGGTTCCCGTGCCGGACGGACGGCCGCCACGGGAATCGCCGATACCAAATCCATCGAATCGCCGCCCGCGTCTCCCGAGGTTTCCAAGCCAGCCGACTCACCCGGCAACGGCGGGAACGGCTCGATCGAAGTGGCCAACTCCGTATCGGTACCCTGCACCGCAGCCTCGATCTCGGATGGATCAGGCAATGCATTGTTCATCGAGGAGGCATCACCGGAATCCAAGGCGGGAGCCTCGATGGATGGCACATCGATCGAAGGGGCGGTGGGCAGCGTGGCCGATTCCTCGCCCGGCCAGGCCGGCAGATCGCCACCCACACCGACGCTCTGTGGCGCCGTGCCTGCTGCAGGTGGAGGCGCGGTCGGCTGATTGAGGCTGGCCATCAGCTCTTCTGCGGACATCGGTACGGCCGATCCCAAACTGGTTTCGACGTCCGCCCCAATATCGATGTCGACCAGATCATCCAGGCTTTGCTCGTCGGTAACCCATTCCGACACGCTTTCCGGCAGATCGGGATCGGGAGCATTCAAAGCGACAAACGCCCCGTAGCATACGGCTAACAGCAGTGCGATTACCAATCCGGTCTTAATGGTCTGCACGAGTCCAATCCTCCTTGATTTCCCTTCCCCCAACCGTCACGTTGGGGACAGCCCCTGTGGGCAAAATCTCTGGCACTCGTGGGGATAGTAGCTTTCTCAGCCAGTAGTTTCCAGACCATTTTTCCCCGGAAATGAACGACTTCGCCACTTGAATGCCAGCATTGAGACTACGTGGGCTCCCTGGGCAGCCCCCCCGAACAGCCATTGACGAGCGTCCAGCTAGTTGTATTCTCGCAGAGACTTTCGTGCAGTCAGCTCACAGAGTTCGATCTGTAACCTTCTGCTATCCTTAGCTTCTGCAACATTGATTCTCTCGGCACGGGCATGGCGATATGACAAGCACTCAGGACCGCAAGTCTCCACGCCCGCCGGATGCAACGGTCTCCAGGTGGAACGCTGCGTCCCCAGACAGTGCCGAAGAGAAACTCCGCCGCTACTACGAGACGATGCACAATCTGTTGAGTTCGACGCTCGACGGATTCATCCTGGCCGACGACCAAGGAAGGATCATCGATGTCAACCCCTCCTACTGCGAACTGGTCGGCTACACGCGCGATGAGTTGTTAAGAATGACGATTCTGGATCTGGAAGCCGCCTTGGACCCGGAGGCGGTGGCCGCGCGGATCGAGCAAATCATGCGTAATCGGCGAGCGCGTTTTGAAACGCGACATCGCCACAAGAGCGGACGAGAAATCGAGTTGGAAGTTTCCATCACGGTGGTGGAGCCGACCCCCGAGAGTCCGCCGTTGGTCGCGGCGTTTGTGCGCGATATTACCGAGCGACGCAAGGCACACACCGCTCTTCAGCGAAGCGAGCAACGACTGCGGGAATTGAACGAGCGACTGGAGGAACGCGTGCGGGAACGTACGGCTGAGTTGGAAGCACGCAATGCCGAGCTGGATGCGTTCGCCCACACCGTGTCGCACGATTTGCGGGCCCCCCTGCGTGCCATCGAAGGGTTTTCCCAAGCCCTGCTGGAAGATTACTTGCGGCAGCTCGACCAACAGGGGCGGGAGTACCTGGAGTATATCAAGGTCGCTGCTCGACGGATGGATACCCTGGTGCGCGATTTGTTGGAGTACAGCAGACTGGGCCGCGAGGAATTGCCTTTGGCGCCTGTGGCGGTGGATGCGATCATCGACGAAGTCCTGGAACAGTCGCGAGAACCGATCGAGGCGTCGGGTGCTGAATTCGACATCCGGCGGCCCCTGCCCCTCGTCTGGGCGCATCCCACCACGTTGCGGCAAGTGATCTTGAACCTGGTGGACAACGCTATGAAATTCGTCCCACCCGAGACGAAGCCTCGGATCGTTATTGAGGCGCACGATGTCGCGCCACAACGAGTTCGAATTTTAGTGTGCGACAATGGAATCGGCATTCCACCGGAGTACCACCACAAGGTATTTGAGGTGTTCGAGCGGTTGCATAGCGTCGACCAGTACAAGGGAACCGGCGTAGGATTGGCGATCGTGGCTCGTGCCTGCCAGCGAATGCGCGGTCGCTGCGGCGTCGAATCCAATCGGGATCAAGGAAGCCGTTTTTGGATCGAACTGGATCGGGCTGATCCGCCGGCTGCGGTGTAGGCATGCCACTGTCCCGTCGCTTCCCTCGAAGGTGCTCCGCCACTATTTCACCAAGCGAGTGCAGAAAAGCGGCCCTGTAGTTTGTCCCATGCATATACTTGTTCTTGAGCCCTTCGGCGGCGGTAGCCATGCGGCCTGGTGTGCAGGTTGGGCCCAACACAGCCGCCATGCACTCACCGTATTGGACTTGCCGGCCGTGCACTGGAAATGGCGATCGCGACACGCGGCGCTGACGCTCGCCGAAATGGCTCGGCAGGCCTGGTCCGCTGGCCAGCGTTTCGATGCGATCGTTTGCAGCGACATGCTGGACCTGGCGGCCTGGAAAGGCCTGGTCGGCGATCCCCTCAACCGCCTGCCCACGGTCGCCTATTTCCATGAAAATCAGTTGACGTATCCCTTGTCGCCTGGTCAGCGCCGCGATTACCACTTTGGGTACACCAACATCCTGTCCGCAGTAGCGGCCGAGGAAACCTGGTTCAATTCCGATTTTCATCGGCGAGAATTCTGCGCCGCCGCCACGTCCTGGTTACGACGCATGCCGGATTACCGCCACCTGGATCTGCTCGACAGTGCCATGCATGGAGCACGCGTCGTTCCACCGGGCATCGAGCCATGCCCCTGGAA
>RFIQ01000108.1 GCA_003695565.1 Planctomycetota bacterium
ATCGGATTCTGACCGCGGAAACCCTCGACCAAGTCTTCGACGACTCTTCTCCCGATATTGCGTAATGCACATCTCCAGATTGCCGCCGTGCGCGGCGAGTCCATCAGGTTCTGTCTGCAGCGAGCAATCATCGTGGAGGCTTGAAACGGAGCGGGGGCAGGCGATTCCATGTTCGCTGGGACGTCCCAGAAACCTTGACGAAGAGGCCTCCCGGAAACTCTGACGGATTGCCCGCTTTACGCTGGTTGCTCAGCAGAAGGGCGGGCGGCATCTGCCAGGTAGGCTTGTCAAGTGCCAGAGCCCAGGCAATGCTATGGGCCTATGAACACCTCACCCCCACCTGCAGAAAAACAAAAAACGCGTTTGGAATCGATTTCCGCCGGTGAGACAGTCGAGGCGGTAATCCACCAGCCCGTGTTGGATGCCACGCCGGCGGTACGCATACAGGACTTCAGCCTCTGGTATGGCAAGAAACAGGCCCTGCACGAGGTCACCATGCCGATCCCTCGTGGGGAGGTAACCGCTCTGGTGGGACCAAGCGGTTGCGGCAAGTCGACGTTGCTCCGCAGTGTCAACCGCATGAACGATCTGATCGAGGGGATCACGACGTCGGGCGATATACTGTTGGGGGACGAGTCGATCTTCGCGCCGGGTGTCGACGTGATCGCGCTCCGCAAGCGGATGGGGATGGTGTTTCAGAAACCGAATCCGTTCCCCATGAGCATTTTCGAAAACGTGGTATATCCGCTGCGCATCGACGGCATTCGTGATCGCCGCGTGCTCCGGGAGGTCTGCGAGAACTCTCTGCGGGGAGCCGCTTTGTGGGAGGAGGTGCGCGACCGTTTGCAAGAAAGCGGCTTGGGACTCTCGGGAGGCCAACAACAGAGGTTGTGCATTGCCCGGGCCATTGCCAGCGATCCCGAGGTGCTGTTGCTGGATGAACCGTGTTCCGCCTTGGATCCCCTGGCCACTGCCAAAATCGAGGACCTGATCCAGGACCTGCGCGGCGAGTACACAATTCTAATCGTCACGCACAATATGCAACAAGCTGCGCGGATCAGTGATTATACGGCCTTTATGTACCTCGGCCGATTAATCGAGTTTGGCCCTACCAGCCAGATATTCACCAAGCCGCGGTTGAAGGACACGGAGGATTATGTGACCGGTCGCTTCGGTTAGTCGATCAGCGCGTGCCGCAGTCGGGGTGATCGACGTGTCGTTGAATGGATTGTCGGTTGGTGCCGACTGGCTGAAATCGAAGGATTGGGAAGTCGCGGCAGGTGTCAGGCCTGGCAATCCCGCATCGAAGAGTGACCACATGATCGATCGAATCCTTGAACCGGAGTTGATGGACGACCCCGAGGCGACGCAGCAATACGACGCCATGGACCACTCGGAGGTGAATCGGCGTTTCGTCCTGGACTTGCTCGAGGCCGGACTCCCTGGCCCGGATATTCTGGATCTGGGCACGGGTACGGCGCGGATTCCTATCGAGTTGTGCCAGCGGTCGCCGGATTGTCGGGTAATGGCCAGCGATGCCGCCCAATGCATGTTGGAGATCGGGCGGATCAACGTCGCGATCGCTGGATTGGAACACCGCATCGAGTTGCATTTAGGGGACTGCAAGCAACTGCCGTTTGCTGATGGCATGTTTGATTGCGTGATCTCCAATAGCTTGCTGCACCACCTGGCAGACCCACGGCCGGCCATCGGGGAGATCATTCGCGTGACTCGGCCCGGCGGGCGGATTTTTGTTCGCGACCTTGTCCGCCCCGACGACGTGCAAGCGTTAGAATCGTTGGTAGCAACCCATGCCGGCAGCGAGCCCGAATCGGCTCAGCAATTGCTCCGGCAATCGTTGCATGCAGCCCTAACTTTAGACGAAATCCGATCGATGGTAGCCGATGCTGGCATGGTGCCTACCGACGTGCAGATGACCAGTGACCGTCACTGGACCTGGTGTTCGCTCAAGTCGGGCTGAGGCGCCCTTGCCTCCACCGCAAAGTGCAGGCTGAATCGAGGCTATCGCGGCCAAACAATCGATTGGACTTATCCGGCAAGCGATTTCTGGCAATGTCACACGAATCACAATAGCAACCAGCAATGCAACAGTACTTGGATTTGATGCGCGAAGTGCTTGAGCGCGGGCATGTAAAGGAGGACCGGACCGGCGTCGGTACACGGAGTCTGTTTGGTCGTCAGGTGCGGTACGATTTGTCTGCGGGGTTTCCACTGGTGACGACCAAACGCGTGCATTTCAAGAGCGTGCTGGTGGAGCTGCTGTGGTTTTTGCGAGGGGATACGAATGTGCAGTTTCTGCACCAGCACGGGGTAACCATCTGGGATGAGTGGGCGGATGAGAACGGGGATCTCGGGCCGGTTTATGGAAAACAATGGCGTAGTTGGCAAGCTGCTGATGGGCGTGTCATCGATCAGATTCTCGACGTCGAACAGCAAATTCGATCCAATCCCGATTCGCGACGGTTGATCGTCAGCGCCTGGAACGTAGGAGACGTGGCGGATATGGCCCTGCCTCCTTGCCACTTGCTGTTCCAGTTCTATGTCGCTGGTGGGAAATTGAGTTGCCAGCTTTACCAGCGGAGCGCGGACTTGTTCCTGGGCGTTCCGTTCAACATCGCTTCGTATGCTGCGTTGACGATCATGATGGCGTCCACCACGGGGTTGGAGCCTGGTGAGTTCATTCACACTTTCGGCGATGTCCATCTGTACCATAACCACCTGGAGCAGTCGCGCGCGCAGTTGAGCCGGGAGCCGCGTCCCCTGCCTCGATTGGTCCTCCGCCGGCCTCGCGATTCGGTCATTGATTTTCAATACGATGATTTTGAGTTGATCGGCTACAATCCACATCCGCGTATCGCCGCACCGGTCGCCGTTTGATGGATGCAGCGCATATGGACACCGATAGTGGGGGACCCCGGCGGTGGGTATTGGTCGCAGCCGTGGCCCGCAATGGCGTTATCGGCCGTGGTGGCGCGCTGCCGTGGCGGTTGCGCAGCGATTTGCAACGGTTCAAGCGGATGACGATGGGGCATTGCCTGTTGATGGGCCGCAAGACGTTCGAATCGATTGGTCGTCCCTTGCCCGGCCGCCAGACAATCGTGCTCAGCCGTCACCCCCGCCCGTCCGATTGGCCGCCCGAGATCCAGGTGGTTTCCGAGATGGAGGCGGTGGAGCACTGGGCCGAGCCAGGCCGCGACATCATGGTGGTAGGAGGAGCCCAAGTGTATGCGGCGGCGATGGACGTCTGTGACACGATGTGGCTGACCCGCGTGGATGCAGATGTGCCAGGGGACGTCTTTTTTCCCCCTGTCGACTGGGAGCGGTGGCATCTCCGGTCGCAGGAGAGCGTGACGGCCGGACCGCGCGATCAATGGCCCAGCGAGTTTCAAATATGGACCCGGAAACATCACCTGCGGCAATCGTAGGCCGATTGGCGCCCTCCCCGACTGGGGCCCTGCACGTGGGCAACGCGCGGTCGTTGTTGTTGGCCTGGTTGTCCGTACGCCAACGGGGCGGTCGGTTGTGGCTGCGGATCGAGGACATCGACTCGCCGCGCGTGAAACCATGGGCCGTGCAGCAAACCCTGGAGGATTTGCAATGGCTCGGACTGGATTGGGACAGCTTCTCCGAAAAGCAACTTGATGCGGGGGGCCGTCCTCGTGTATCCGGCCTGCCGGGGGTCGCCGTGCAAACGGAGCGGACAGAACGGTACCGAGAAGTGCTCCAGCGGTTGATCGACGGTGCAGCAGTCTACCCGTGCACCTGTTCTCGCTCAGACATCGCAGCCGCCGCCAGCGCCCCGCACGAATCGCCGCACTTGCCAGCGTTGGAAGGCACGGTCTATCCCGGCACCTGCCGCCTGGGCGATTCCATCCGCAGCAGCGATGCTGCATTCGCCTGGCGATTCCTCACTCCGCCCACTTCCGTGTCCTGGACGGATGGAGTGCGCGGTGTGCAGACCGCTCGCGTCGATGTGCAACTGGGCGATTTCGTGGTCGCCAGGTCCGATGGGACCCCAGCTTACCAACTGGCTGTCGTGATCGATGATTACGATATGGGCGTGAACGAAATCGTGCGGGGAGACGATTTAATTCCCAGCACATTTCGGCAACTCGTGTTGCAACAGCATTTGGGTTGGCCCGCGCCGGCTTACTACCACGTGCCGCTGATGGTTGGCCCCGATGGACGTCGGCTGGCGAAACGGCACGGCGACACGCGCGTTGCTTTTCTAAGGGACGCGGGCGTTACGCCGGCAGCCCTGATCGGTTACTTGGCTTGGACGCTGGGGTTGGTACCGGACCGCGAGCCACGTTCGCCCGCCTCCTTGATTGGTTGCCTCGACTGGGGCCGGATTCCCACCAGCCCAACGGTGTTCGACCTCTCCCGCGAATTGCCTTTGCTCCAGGAGTCCTCTCGGTAGGGTGTCTGGCAGCCAATTGCTGGACGGAGCCAGGTCGAGAGCCCCGGCACTCCGATTCGACTCGGTGGGTCATCCGGGCTCACAACCTGGTTCCCGCCATTCGTTTCACGATGCCAGACCCAGGAGCAGTTCACCCGTCGGAGAGGCTCAACTCGACACCCTCGAACGGAATTCTTGCTGGAACCGACTCGTCCGAAGCGTTGGACTTTGCTGCCGGAGCGACGGGGGCCGCTTCGCTGGGGGCTGCGGGCGCCTCCTCAGCGGCCGATGGAGACTGCTGCTCCGTCTGCACAGTCGTCCCCGCATCGCTGAAGGGCGATCCGACGCGACCAGAAGTCGGATTGCCGCGTTCCCACTTGCCGCCCACCGCCCCGTAGTCGTCGAGGTACCCTGCCTGACCGATGGCGCATCCGCTCAGCCCCGCCAAGCAAACCACTCCGAGGAGCAAGGAAAGGCCGTTCCACCCCGTAGCACGGCGCGGGGCGTCAGGGAAAGCCTGAGCAGTGTTTCCATTTGCGAGTACGGTTTTGTTGCTCGTGGGCATATACTAAGTCCTTTTCGTTCCTGGCATGCCGGCGAACGGCTCGAACCCAGGCATGGGTGTTCCGTTCCAGATCCGCAATTTCGATACCTTTAGGATCGATTTCACTGGCTGGGATCGTTAGGAAAAGTCTGGCGTTTGCGGTGACTTTGCCGGTCCCGAAGAATGCAATGGGCCAGAGTCCGTGGCTTAGGGAGACCTGGAGGAATAGTGAAGCGACGATCCGTTTCGAAACGTGATGTGAAGCCTGTGCAGCAGCGAGAACCCGGGGCGGCTGTGAGGGGGTGGACCGCGTTAGCACTCCTGGCGGTTGGAGGATGGTGGTTGGCGGCAGTGGTCGTCTCGGCTCGTACCTATTTGATGATGGGTTATGCTACGGTTGGTGCGAAGGTCCCGCGATTGGAGCCGTTCCTGACTAGCAGTGCGGCATGGGGATTTGCCGGAGCGATTGGGCTGGTCTGGTGGTTACTGGTGCGGAAGCAGGTCGAACGTTTCCTCCCAGCCGCAATCCACGCGATCCGCTTGCTGGCCGTAGCCGCTGCTCCCGGCGGGTTGTATGTCCTGCGGGCCCTGGGATGGAGTGCGATTCCACCGACCTATTGGGAACCTCTGTGGATTTCCGCCTGGACCGGAGCCAGTTTCTTTCATGCGACCTGGCGGCAGGATTGGGGAACGCGGCTGTCGCATCGCGCAGGGTTGCTCGCCGCGGCATTGCTATCATTGGGAATCGGCGGGTGGTGGTACGGACAGTCGTTGTACTATTACCGGCATTACCAACTTGGTTACAACGACTTTGGGCATTTCTTGCAGCGGGTTGCCAACACGGCGGCGGGCCGTGGGTGGTTGTTGGAAAGCCCCGTGTTGCCGCCTTTTTGGGACCACTTTAACCCCGGCTTGCTGCTATTGGTTCCCGCCTGGTGGGCCGTACCCAGCGTCCATCTGGCGTTCGGTTTGCAAGCGGTCTCTCTAGCCTGCGGGGGAGTCTTGGTGCATCGATTGGCAAGAGCGATGGGGGGGTCGCCTTGGGGGGCACTGGCCTGGTCTGTGGCCTGGCTGGCACAGCCGGCGGCCGGACAGATGAACCTGGCCTACACCTATGGTTGGCACCCGGTTTCTGTGGCCCTGCCCTTGCTGCTGGTGGCGATCCTTTGTGTCCTGCGACGGAGGATTGGTTGGGCCCTCCTGGCCGGCGTGTTGGCTAGCTCCATGCAGGAAGATGTAATCGTGGTGACAGCATGTTTTTGCGCAACAGCGAGTTGGGTGGCCTGGCGGCAATCCAAATCATTGACGGGGCAATGGATGGGGATTTCCGGATGGAGCTGGGCCGCGGGGGCTGCGTTGGCGGGGCTGGTGTTCCTGGCGGTGTACCAATTCAGCGGACTGGCCGAATTTCAGACCGGGCGCTTCGTCGCCTTGGGAGATACACCGCTGCAGATTTTGTTCTCACCAGTGTTGCGTCCTGCCGCTTTTTGGGGCGAGCTGTTGCGGCCGACGAAACTAGCTTATTTGCTCAGTCTAACGCTGCCTTGCTTTCTACCGACGCTGGTGCGGGGGTGGAGGATTCTGATTGCCACCGGGCCACCATTGCTGGTCTTGCTGGTCTGGGATCATTTGCCCGCCTCCAGCTTGGCCTTCCAG
>RFIQ01000109.1 GCA_003695565.1 Planctomycetota bacterium
GCCCAGGGAGATGTAGTCAAGATTGGTGACAAGTTCGGCTTGCAGATCACCGAGATCCTGCACCCCGCCGAGCGTTTCGTGGCCATCACCGGGCGCGAGCCAAACGAGGAGGAATCTCGGGTGACCGGGGCGACGGAAACCGCCGGCCCACCCGACGAGGACTGATCCATCGGCCGTGGATTATCGCGCAGGCAGCCCCGCGATCTGTTCAGGTGTCAATCGTTCGAGACTCCGAAGCGGGGTGGGGAGACTGGAAACAAGATCGCATGGAACGAATCGACCGACATACCGCTGGTGCTGCGGCGGTGCTGGAGCACTTTACCGCCAACGATCCGGTGCTGGAACGGGATGCACCGCGTCGAATCCTGGTGGAGGTCCAACACACCTGGCAGGGAGATGCCCGGCAGTATTGGTGGCGATGGTTCTCCGAGGCAGCGGACAGTTTAGGGCTGCGTACCAAAACGGTCGACTGCACGCTGGAGGAAGCCTTCAACCTGGCGCGGGACGGTGCTCAGATCGTACTGTATCGCGACCGAGGCCCCGATGATGGTGAGTGGTTGGCAGTTCTGGCTGCTAGCAAACGACGTTTTCGCGTGTTGGTGGCGCGGGATCATGCCGTTGTTAAAACCGTGTCGCCGCGGAAGCTGAACCGGCTGATTTCGCGGTTCGAAGAGGGAGACCAGGTCCGCGCGCTGGTCATCGTGCCCAACGATGCCGAAATGTCTTCTGCCTACACCCTGGACGGCCATCGTCTGACTCCCTTCGAGCGTTTGTGGACCCTGTTGGCCCCCGAGTCGAGCGACCTATGGCTGGTAGTCGTGTTTGCGTTCGTGGTCGCGTTGTTGGCGTTGGCAACGCCCATGGCCGTCGAGACGCTGGTCAACACAGTGGCCTTCGGTCGGTTCTTGCAGCCCATCATCGTGTTGGCGTTGATCCTGTTCCTGTTCCTGGGAGTCCAGGCAGCGATCCGGGCGCTGCAAATGTACGTGGTCGAGATTCTCCAACGAAAACTGTTTGCCCGTATCGCTGGCGATTTGGCGTTCCGGATGCCGCGCACCTCCCTGGAGAAAATGGAAGGGAGTTTCCCGCCGGAGCTGGTCAATCGTTTTCTGGATGTGGCTACGGCGCAAAAGATCATTGGTCAGTTGATGCTCGACGGCATCGATTTGCTTCTCAGCGCTGGGATCGGCATGCTGGTGCTGGCGTTCTACCACCCGTGGTTGCTTGGGTTCGACTTTTTTCTGATCATCTCCGTGGCCTTGGTCGTATTCGTGTTGGGACGCGGTGCCGTGAAGACCGCGATCAAGGAGTCGGGCCAGAAATATCGCATGGCGGCGTGGTTGGAGGATGTGGCGCGCTGCCCGACGACGTTCCGAAATGATGGCGGCCCGGATCTGGCTTTGGAGCGAGCCGATCGGTTGGTTCACAACTACCTGGAGATGCGGCGGCGGCACTTTCGCATTCTCATGCGCCAGGTCTTGTTTGCCGCGGGACTGCAGGCCGTGGCCAGCACCGTGTTGTTGGGGCTGGGCGGTTGGTTGGTCGTGTCGGGCCAACTGACCTTGGGCCAGTTGGTGGCCGCGGAATTGATCGTCTCGGTAATCGTCGGCTCGGTGGCCAAGCTGGGCAAGCATCTGGAGGGATTTTACGATCTGTTGGCCGCGGTGGACAAGTTGGGCGTGTTGTTTGATTTGCCGATGGAGCGGCAGTATGGCATGCTGGCCATCGACACATCTGAACCGGCGACGGTCGGCGCCCACAACATCAGCTTTGCCTGGCCCAATCAACGTCCCTTGTTCAGCGATCTGAACATACAGTTGGATGGGGGAGAGAGTCTGGCGATTCGCGGGCCGGCTGGCAGCGGAAAAAGTATCTTGATGGATCTGTTGTACGGATTGCGGGCTCCGACCACCGGCTTCGCCACGATCGATGGCTTCAATCCACGCGATTTGCGTCCCGACGTGTTGCGGGGGAGAGTGGCGTTGGTTCGAGGTGTGGAAGTGTTCCATGGGCCAGTAGATGAGAATGTGCATCTGCACCGCCCCAACATCACGGCTAACGATGTGCGGGATACGCTGGAGGCATTGGGAGTCTTGGATGCTGTGCTGCGACTTGAGTCCGGATTCGATACGGTCCTGCAGAGCGACGGTAGGCCACTGTCGACGACTCAGTGCCAAATGCTGTGCTTGGCTCGGGCGACGACGGGAAGCCCCGGTTTGCTGCTGATCGACGGCATGCTGGATTCATTGGGCGATCAACACTTGGAGGGATGCCTGAATTACCTCCTCTCCTCGGATCGCCCTTGGACGCTGGTAGTAGCCACTGCTCGCGACGATATCGCCGCGCGGTGCAGCCAGACGATTTCCCTCAGGCAGGGTTGAATGAAAGCGACTCCATAGAGTGACTCGTAACGCGGAAGGTACGCCAGGCAAGCGATGGATACGGAACTCGACCAGTCAATCACCGGTGCTCGCCGCATGCTGGCCCCGGTGGCATATAGCGAAGCAGCCCTGCCGGCCCTGAAGTTGGCGCGTTCGTCTCGGTTCGCCCGCCGAATTGGTAACACCCTGTTCGCCATTCTGGTCTTGGGCACCCTGGTTGTGGCATTCTCGCCTTGGCAACAATCGGTCAAGGGAACGGGACAAGTCATCGCCTATGCACCGCTGAACCGGCAACAAGTGGTCGGCTCGCCGGTCAAGGGACGCCTGGTGCGCCTCGGTCCCGACATTTATGAAAACGTGCGCGTGGCCCGAGGGCAGTTGATCGCTGAAATCTCGGATATCGACCCAGAGTATTTGCAACGGTTGCAGGCCCAAGCGGACGCAGCCGAACAGCGCGTGGCGGCAGCCCAGACGATTGTGATGGCTGCTCAACGCAAATTGGAAGTGGCCCAATCGATCGTGGCTTCCTACCAGAACCAATTGGATGCATACATCCGCGTCAAAGAACAAATCGTTGCCGCAGCCGACGCGATGGTCGAAGCAGCCCTGAACAAACGCCAGGCGAGCCAACAGGAGTTGATCGAAAACGAGGCCGCGTTGGAGCAGATTCAGGCCGATTTCCACCGTCAGAAACTGTTGTACTCCGAAGGAATTGCTTCGCAGTTGAAGTTTCAGGAGGCGGAACGCAAGTACAAAGAGGCGCTGGCCAAAGTGGCCAAGGCGCGTGCCTATCTGGAGGCCGCGGAAAATGATCTAGTGTCCAAACGCAGCGATCGAAATGCCAAAGAACAGAAGGCCCAAGTCGATATCGATTATGCGACTGCGGCGCTGCGCAAAGCCAATGCCGACGTGGCCGCAGCCGAAAGCGATCTGGCCAAAGCCCAAGCGGAACTGAACAAGAGTCAGCAGGAAGCGCTCAAGGCCAGGACAGCGGTGGCTCGGCAACAAAACCAGTTGATCTATGCTCCCTGCGACGGCTTCATCACGCGGATTCCTTCGCATTTGGGCAGCCAGATTCTCAAAGAGGGTGATCCCATCTGTGTGATCGTTCCCGACACGGCCGATCGGGCAGCCCAAATCTGGCTGGACGGCAACGATGCACCGCTGGTCGAGCCCGGGCGGCACGTCCGCCTGCAGTTCGAGGGGTGGCCCGCAATTCAGTTTGCCGGCTGGCCCTCGGTGGCCGTGGGTACCTTCGGCGGAACTGTCGTGTCGGTCGACTCCACCGACGATGGTTTGGGGAAATTCCGCGTGCTGGTCCTCCCCGATGAATCGCAGCAGCAATGGCCCAGCCAACGCTTCTTGCGGCAGGGGGTGCGGGCCAACGGGTGGGTCCTGCTGGAGCGGGTCCCGCTGTGGTACGAGATTTGGCGAAATATGAATGGTTTTCCCCC
>RFIQ01000110.1 GCA_003695565.1 Planctomycetota bacterium
ACCCGAGAACGCTGTCGACGAGGAGCCGAATTTGGAGCTGACGACAGGCGGCGAGGCAGACGAGGAGGGCAAGCAAGCGGCCCCCCCCACACAATCGTTGCGGCCTCGTGACTAAGGCTGACCCGGCTGTCGACTGAATTCGAAGCAATCATTTCGGGAAAATTCCCCCGAAATGATTGCTTTTTTTTTCGGTCTGTTTAAGATCCAGGTTGACATCGTCGGCTTGATGCGTAGGCATCCCACGCTGGACGCCTTTCCAGGCCGACTTACTAACGCCCATTTTTGACGGATAACTTTGGAGCACGCCCCATGAGATTCCTGGCCTTGATAGGTTTCGTCACAGTCTTGCTCGGTAGTGTCCCGGCTGCCATGGCTGGTTTGGTGGTCCGCACGGATATCATTTCCAGCGGTGTGTACTCAATGGACAATACTAAGTGGGAGTTCGAGGTTGAAGTACGAGCCGGATGGGACAGTATGGGCACCGCTCCCGACATCGGCAGTTTTCGCATGAAGGTCACCACGGATGTCGCTCCTTTCTCGGTCACCGTGGTGCGTGCGACCGCAGCCAACAACCCAACTGCTGACTCAGCTACTTCCTGGTCGCACAAATACACCAAGAAGCAAGTCGATATTTATTCCCTCACCGAGGTAGAACTCGGTGGTGACTACGATTCTGGTGCTCCCCTTAATACGGACCCGTTGACTAATACTGTTATGTTCGGCCCAAACACTGCGTCTGGATTGATCTCTACGGTGAAATACCTCTTCGCTCGTCCCCTTGTAGGAACATTGGATGTCACTTTCACACCGGCTGCCCTCCCGGATACGTCACGTGTGGATTCGGGAACCATGACGAATCCGCAGGGGTTTATCACGCATACAGGGGTCAGCACTTATTCTAAAGTATCTACCGCATACATACCCCAAACTGGAACCATTTCAGGGTTGTCCGCGGTGCCGGAACCGACAAGTTTCAGTCTCGTGTTCGGTGCATTGCTCTACGGCGTGGCCCGACGGCGCCGGACGGCTTGATATTCTCTCTGCGCCTGTGTAACCGCATCGTATCTCCGAGATCCATTCGTCGGGCATCGCCCGAATACGTTTCCGACTCCGTGCACTCCGTCCGGCAACAGGACGAAGACCGGCACCTCCATTAACGAGAAAACGCGGTCTGCAATGCAGGCCGCGTTTTTTATTTGGCAACACGATATGTCGAGAGCACCGCGGGCAGGCCTTACGACGAGGTGGTGGGAATCACCACGAGGTGAACCTGTATGGCTGCTGCGGTGGTGGGGCACCTTGTGCGCTCAGCAACTACCACGGGGCTCGCACGGGATAGACGCCGAACTGCCGCGTGTGGCTGGGCCAGGGCGGCGTAGCATAAAAGGGACCGCCGATGCCCGGAATCAATTCTGGGGTGTATTGGTGCGGGATGGGAGTCATCGTGTTCTGTGATACGCCCCACGAGTAATTCTGCTGCATGACCGCATTGGGCGGAACCACCATGGCGACCGGAGCGCCCGTCGGCAAGTAGTAATACCCGCCATGCCAGGGGCGCGTTTGCGCCATTTGTGCATTCCAGGCGGCTCCACGAGCAGCCATCCCGCCGAGCATTCTTCGCCCTGGATTCTGAGCGTGAACGGTGGCAGCGGAAGCGGTCAATCCCACCACCAGGACTGATGTTACGATCAAGTTTCTCATTGCTTGTGTTTCCTTCTGTTCGTTCAACCGATTGCGCTGGACCACACGTTACGGGCGCGGACGCGACAGTTTTTTGACAATGCCCCTGCCGATCGCCCCGAACGGACCGACCGAGTAGCGGACGGCGGTGCGATTCAGGCCTCGGCCATTGTCGTAGTAGTTGTGGTAGCGATGGCCATGTCGATGGGTGAACTCGTGCGGATAGAACGGCTGGTAGGTGATGTAGGTATGTCCCACCCATTGCGGAACGGGCAGGGGGCTGACATACAGCGGCGCGACTGTCTGATTCCCGCTGCCATCGGTGTAGTAATTTCCGAAGGCGGGTGGATTGTAGAAGGCCGGTTCCTGCGCCTTGGCGGCGGGCGCCACGGCAGATGTGGCCAGGCACAAAGCGGCCAGGCCGACGGTTTGCATCAGTGTTTTCATGTTTGGATCCTCGAACGAAACGTTGGTTGGTGCTCTCAGGGGAAAGCTGTGTGCGCGATTGCGGCCCATCGATTGATCGGTACGGCGCGGCAACGCCAAACAACGCTTCTCCCCTGCCTTGCCCAGATTTTAGTGTTGACGGCAAGGCATTCCGCAGCAGCGTCAAAGTTTGCCTTTCCTTCCCTTTCAAGCGGTATTGACTGGTTGGCACGTCGCCGGAAAGCTATCTCCGATATAATTTCGGTAGGATCATCCAGGACAAGGACTCTTGAGCAACACCAGGGAGGTAGGTTTCTATGGCCAAACGTCGGCCACGCGGCTCCAACGGCAAAGCCGCTCAGCGGGGAAATGGCACAGCGGCTGGCGAATTGATGGCGCTGATGGAGTCGGGAGGGCATATCGAGCCAGTGGCCCTGCGTTCAGCGGCCCAGACGCGGTACCTGAATTACTCCTTGTCGGTGATCACCAGCCGGGCCTTGCCGGACGTACGCGACGGGCTGAAGCCCGTGCAGCGACGGATTTTGTATGCCATGTGGCAACTGGGCATCACGGCCGACGCCAAGCCGCGTAAGTGCATGTTCGTCTGCGGCAACGTGACCGGAAACTACCATCCGCATGGGGAAGCGTCGGTGTATGACGCGTTGGTGCGGCTGGCGCAGCCCTGGGCGCTGCGCGAGCCCTTGGTCGAGGGCATCGGCAACTTCGGCTCCCTCGATGGTGACAACGCGGCGGCTCCCCGATACACCGAATGCCGGCTGGCCCGGATTTCCGCGGAAATCATGCGCGATCTGGGGACGCAGATCGTACCGCATCGCCCCAATTATGACGGCAGCCGCCAGGAGCCCGTGGTGCTTCCCAGCCGGGTGCCGAATCTGTTGGTCAATGGGGCCACTGGGATTGCCGTGGGCATGGCCACGAACATTCCGCCTCACAATCTGGGAGAGGTGTGTCGGGCGTTGCTCAAATTGCTGCGCGATCCCGAGATCAAAGACTACCAGCTCGTCGCCAATGACGCCGTGCAGGGGCCCGACTTCCCCACCGGTGGACAGGTCATCAATACCAAGGAAGAACTTCGCGAGATCTATCGCACGGGCCAAGGGGCCATCAAGGTTCGCGGCACGCACGAGGTCGTGGAAGGGGCCCGCGGTCAACGCACCTTGCGGATCACCTCCATCCCCTACGGGGTCAACAAGGCGACCCTCGTCGAGCAGATCGCCGATCTGGTGATGCGGGGCAAGATGCCACTGATCGAAGACGTACGCGACCTGTCGACCGACGAAGTGCAGATCGACTTGTTATTGCGCAAGGATGCAGACGAGGCCAAGGTGTTGGCTTACCTTTACAAGCACACGCATCTGCAAACCAATTTCAACGTCAATCTCACCTGTCTGGTTCCAACGGAGAATCCGGAGGTGGGCCGGCCCGAGCGGCTGGGGCTCAAGGAGATCTTATGGCACTTCTTGCATTTTCGTCTGGAGGTGGTGACCGCTCGCTTGGAGCAGGAGTTGGCAGCGCTCCGCAAACGCATGCATATCCTCGAGGGATTCGTCCTGATCTTTGACGCTTTGGACGAGATCCTGAAGATCATCCGCCGCAGCGATGGCAAGGCCGACGCAGCCGCCAAAATCATGCGGCGGTTCCCCGCTGAAAAGGGTGGATTGGATGCGGAGCAAACGGATGCGATTCTGGAGTTGAAACTGTATCGGTTGGCTCGGTTGGAGATCAACTTGATCCAGGAGGAACTGGCGGCGAAGCGCAAGCGAGCGCGACAGATCGAACGTCTACTGAAGGAGAGCACGGACGATACGATCAATTCCGGTCGATGGAAAATCGTGCGGGAGGAGATCGAGCAGTTGGTTGCCGATTATGCCACGACGCCGAGCAGCAAACGGAGGACGACGATTCTCACGGCGGCCGAGGAACCGGAGTACTCCGCTGAGGATTTCATCGTCGAGGAGGACTGCCATGTACTGGTCACCGTAGACGGATGGATCAAACGACAGAAGCAGATCGCCGATCCGGGCAAGAGTCGCTTGCGGGAAGGCGATCGCGTGTTGGCTTGTGTAGCCGGCAGCACCCGTGCCACCGTGGCTTTGTTTTCTTCGTTCGGGGTTTGTTACACCGCCAGGATCGTGGACATCCCTGCCTCGACCGGTTACGGCGAACCGGTACAAAAGCTGTTCAAGATGAAAGATGGTGAGCGGATCGTGGCGGCCATCTCCATGGATCCGCGGTCGGTGGGCACGATCGAAGAGGATCCGCGGCATCCGGATTACTGCCCCGAGACCCATGGATTGGCGGTCGCCAGCAATGGATACGCCTTGCGATTCGGATTGGCACCGTTTGCTGAGCCTTCGACGCGCAGCGGCCGGCGGTTTGCGCGCGTCGCGTCGGGTGCCGAAATCGTTGGTGTCCAGGCGGTCCATGGCAGCGAGACGATCCTGGCCATCAGTCGCGAATGCCGCGCGATGGTTTGTCCCGCCGAGGAGATCAATTACTTGTCCGGTCCCGGCAAGGGAGTCATGCTGATCAAGCTCTCCAAGACCGATTCCGTGTTGGGCTTTAAGGCCTCGACGGGTGATCGGGATCTGCTAGTGGTGGAGACCAATCGCGGGGCTCAGAAAACGATTTCGACCGCCAAGTACCGCATCACATCGCGGGGTGGCAGAGGCACCGAAATCCAGAAGAACGGCAAGATCGCCCGGGTCGTCGAATCGGCGCCGGCCGCGCCCGAGCCCTTATCCGAGTAGAAGCGCGCCCCCTGCCGGCCGACGGCACGAGCCGCGGTGTGGTTCGCCTGGCCAGTGCGGCGTGGCGCCCTTTTGCCACACGGATGACCTTTCAACTTGTTGCAAGAAGAAGATAGACATATGGCGACTGCGACCAAGAATGCTTATACCGCCGACGACATCGTAGCGCTCGAAGGCCTGGATCCCGTGCGGAAACGCCCCGGCATGTACATCGGCGGCGTCGGTTCTGCCGGATTGCATCACCTGGTCTGGGAAATCCTGGACAATGCGGTGGACGAGGCGATGAACGGGCATGCGACCGAAATCACGTTGACGCTGCACAAGGATGGCAGCACCGTGACGGTGGCCGACAACGGACGGGGGATCCCCGTGGACAAGCACAGCAAGACGAAGAAAAGCGCCTTGGAAATGGTGCTGACGCAATTGCACGCCGGTGGGAAGTTCGAGGGGAAGAACTACAAGACGTCTGGGGGCCTGCACGGCGTGGGGGCTTCGGCCGTCAACGCTCTGTCGAAGAAACTGGTGGCCGTAGTCCGCCGCGACGGCAGCCAGTACCGCATGGAGTTCGCTCAGGGCAAACCGACCACCCGTCTGCAAAAAGCCAAAGGAACCTTTCGCGGTTCAGGAACCACGATCACCTTCACGCCGGATCCGACGATTTTCCCCAAAACGGAGTTCAGTGCAGATCTGATTCGCAGCCGACTCGAGATCACGAGCTTCTTGCATCGAGGCATCAAAGTCACGTTCATCGACGAAACGTCGGGAACGCGGGAGACGTTCTTGCACGAGCAGGGAATCGTCGATTACCTGGGCAAGGTGTTGGAACAGCGGGCAGCCAAGCCGATTCACGAAGTTCCGTTCACCCTGCGGCGCGAGGGCGACGAGCGATTGGAAATTGCCCTCAAATGGACGGAGTCGACCGATGAGCATGTGCGCTCGTACGTCAATGGCATTCCGACGGCCAGCGGCGGGACGCACGAAAATGGTTTCCGGGCGGGAGTGACCAAGGCCGTACGCAATTATTTCGAAACGCACAATTTGATTCCTCGCGGCGTCAAGATCTCGCATGAAGACATTCGCGAAGGGCTGGTAGCGATCGTGTCGGTGTTCATCGGGGATCCCCAATTCCAGGGACAGACCAAGGATCGCTTGAACAATCCGGAAGTCCAGGCCGTGGTCGATTCGGCCGTGCGATCGAATTTGGAGCAGTGGTTGAACAACAACCGTTCGGTGGCCGAAGCGATCGTGGCCCGCGTCATCGCGGCCGCTCGGGCCCGGGCAGCCTCCCGAGCCGCATCTGAAGCGGTTTCGCGCAAATCATTGACCTCAAAAGGGACCACGCTGCCAGGAAAACTCAGCGATTGCCTGGCCGCCGGCCGAGGCGGATCGGAACTGTTCATCGTCGAAGGAGATTCAGCGGGAGGGACGGCCAAGCAGGGGCGCGACAAGAACTTCCAGGCGATTCTGCCGTTGCGCGGGAAGGTTTTGAATACGGAGAGCGCTTCGTTGAAGAAGGTCATGGAAAACAAAGAGCTGCAGGATGTCGTTACCGCGCTGGGATGCGGTATCGGCAAGCACTTGGATCCCAGCAAAATCCGCTACGATCGGGTCATTCTCCTGGCCGATGCGGACTCCGACGGCCATCATATCACCACCCTGCTGCTCACGTTTTTTTATCGACACATGCCGGCGCTGATCCAGGAGGGAAGGGTCTTCATCGCCGTGCCTCCCTTGTACCGCATCGACATCGGCAAGCAGACCTTTTATGCGGCCGACGAAGAGGCCCGAGACCGGATCATCGCCGAGTCCGACAAACGGGCCAAGCCAGAGATCACCCGTTTCAAGGGTTTGGGGGAAATGATGGCCAAGGACTTGTGGGAGACGACGCTCAACCCGGCCACCCGCCGCTTGCTGCGGGTGGAGATCGACGACCACTTGGAAACCGATCGTATCGTCGCTGACTTGATGGGCCGGGATGCTTCGGCCCGATTCCGATTCATCATGGATCGCGCCGAGGAGGCGAGCGAAATCGACGTCTGACCCACGGGTTTTCCCGCTGAACCCCAGGGATTCCCGGCCCCGAAGTCCCCGGTCAATCCCTATTTCCGGAACGATCGGTCCAGAGGGCGTGCGAATCTGGACAGCCGGTCAGGATGAGGTTCATGGGAAACCCCTATCCCTGGCGATGAAGCTGGACAGGTCTCCAGGCCATCCGGTCCGGTTCGCAGTCCTTGTTGTTCCTGGCGAACGTGAATTGTCGTGTCGCAGGGAGCGAGGCGCCTCTGTTCGAGCGCCGGTGCAGCGACTCGGCTGGCCGAACGGTGAAGGGACGCAGACGCCCGTTGATTCTCGCTTGTCCGCGTGGGCCGAAAGGTATCCAGAGATGTCCGCATCTGATTTTTCCTTCGCTGGGAATTCTGCAGAATCCGCCCCATTTGTACCCTCGATGCCCACCATGGAGCCAGAGTTGGCCCCCGTCGACGGGCCGACTGAGCAGCCGCAGGTGTTGCTGCTGGAAGACGATCGCATGCAACTCAGCTTGCTGGCTCGCCACCTGGAAGCCTGTGGTTTGCGTGCCATTATGTGTACTCGAGTGTCGGACGCAGCGCGACAGTTGCAGGATAACAAGATCGCCTTAGCGGTATTGGACGTGCATCTGCCGGACGGCTCCGGCATCGACCTTTGCAACCAAATTGACGACCATCCCAAGCTGGCCGGCACACCTGTAATCGTGTTGAGTAGCGACGACGGTGCCGACATCGTGCGCCGCACACGAGCGGCCGGTGGCAAGTACTTTCTGAGTAAACCCTACGATCCCGCGGTATTGTTGACTTTGGTGGAAGCCATCTTGAAAGAAGCTTAATGGTCGCAGCGGCCGCTATTGGGGAGCCGCCAATCCCGGCTGCTGCAGGGGGAGTGACGCCACTTGCCATTGCCACGCGAAGCTCGGGCTCTGTCAAGCCCAGAGAGTGGGGTAGGCATCCTGCATGCCATGCGTCACCGCGCCCATAGCGCAAGGCGAAAGCTTACGCCACGAACGGGGCTAACCCCCAACCAGTACTTGGCAGGGAACCCGCTCGTGGGATTCGGTTGGCTATCTGCGATCCGCCACGGCCTGCTCCACTGCTTGCATGCAATTCTGTATATCCTGCATCGCGTTCGGTTCCAGGAGAGGGGCATCGCCGAATCGCAATCGGTAGTAGTAGTCCGTAAGACGCTGTAGCGGTTCCGACACTGGTTTGCCTTGGGTCGCCAGGACGGCGCTCGCCATGCGAACAAACTCTTCCGGCGTTTCGCTATGCCGTCTGCGCAGGCCGAGGCGACCCAACAGTTGCAGGCACTGCCGATAGAAGCGTTGCTGAATCGTTCCAGCCGTATGTGCCACGCCCAAACGGCGGGCCAACCGCGGAGCCCATCGCGGCAACCACCGCAAGACTTGCCATGCCAGCAACAGACAGGTCCCGCACGCGAATACCAGCATCGCCAAAGGCCAAGCGAACTCGACCTGCCCGCTCCAGATTTGGCCAGTCCGAATGCCCTCCTTCAATTGATCGAGGATGGCCATGAGTTGGGCGTAGGCACCCGCGCCATCCTGTGCCACGGGATCATAAATGCTGGAGGTAGCGGACAAGCGGTTTCCCTCGACGACGTAGTCGTTCCACAGTTGTTCCGCGTAGTCGTAGGCTTGCGCCTCTTGAGCTTGGATGGAATTCAGAGCCTCGCCGCCAGCAGTCGGATCGAAACGCACCCAATAGAAATCGGCGTCCGTCAACCAGCGTTCGTACGGTGTTCCTTGCAAGTCCTCGCGGCGGAAAAGGGCTTCCACCCAAGCATGCGCGTCGCTCTGCCGGACCGTGAAGTACTTTCCGAGTTCATTGAATTCGCGTGGGCGGTAGCCGACGACAATCCTGGAAGGGATCCCCGATTGGCGGAGCATGGCGACCATGGCCGAGGCAAAAAACTGGCAATGCCCCTTTTTCTGGTTGATGACAAAATCCTCGATCGGATCCAGGTCTGCATCAGCGGGCGGAGGCAAATCGAGCGTATAGGTGAATTCGCCTTGTGCCAAATGGCGCTCCAACAACTCCGCCACGCCCACCAGATCATCCTCGGGAACGCGTGCGTTGAGCAATAGTTGACGTCGGTACTGGTCGAGCCGATACATGGTAGAGAATCCGCGCGTCAGCCGCATGATATGCTCGAAATCGTTTGCATCGATTTGGTTGTCGTCCCGCGCCGTCAGGCGGGCAGGGGTTACTGGAACCTGTTCCCCCCGTCCAAATCCGTAGGAACCGATGGTGTACCGTACCGATTTGCCGGGTGGTACTTCGGTTTCATCCAGGTATTGAAAAACCATATGCACGGGGTCGTAGCGCAACGGGACAGGAGACTCCCGGGAGAATTGAAAGTTGGGCGGCGCACTGTATAGCTGTCGATTTGCAATGGATTTCAACCGAAACTCCAGCCGAACGAGCTCGCGCCCCCGGTCGCCCAAGGATGCCAGATCGTCCTGGCGAGGGAGCCGACGCAGATGGGGGGCGGAACGAAAAGACCATTCACCGCGGCTGGCCTGCCCCTGGCGAAATCGGGAAAATCCCCCATAGGTATCGAACACACGAGCGCGCAAGTAGGGCGGCGTTGTCACCTCGTAGGGCTGATCACTGCGGCCGCGCAGCAATTTGACCTGCATGACCTCTGTGCGATTCTGCAGAATCCTCCCCACGTTGCCGAAGGTCAATCGATCGGGCAATCCCACCGCCCTGTCCTCGCCCAATCCAGTCCGCAAACTGCCTGGGCTGGTACGAGGAGTCAGGAAGAAAAACAGTGCGGCGAACGCTAGCGCGCCGATTCCCAGCGGGATCGCATGCAGCCATGACCGATTTCTCTGTCGGGAAAACACCTGGTTGTCGACATACATTCGCAATGTAGCCAGGGGGCGTGGCGGCGTTCTGCGCATGACGGCCCGCACGAACCGCTGGTACAGGACCTCCGCCAACTTTGGCATCGGTGTTTCGATCGAAGGATCGATGGAAACCAGCGTCGAATAGCGCGAGAACTGGTAGAGGGCCGAGACCCACAGCAGGAGAATGGGTGTCAACAACAGGCCGAACAACAGGTTGTCATTGACCAGCGCCGCGACGACCATCTCCAGCAGCAGAAACACCGCTAACTGTTCGTACACCCTCTGGTTCTTGCGCTGCAAGAACAGCACCGCTTCGGGGTACACCAACAACCCCGCCACCGCCATCAACTGCCCGGATTCGGAAGGAACAATGAACGTGCTGTAAATATAGCTGGCCACGGCGATCCCGGTGGCCGTCGTCATGCCCAGGCAGCTTCCCAGCAGGCCCAAGTGGAACCACTCGAGCAGATCGACGAAAACGAACGCCACGATGCACACCGTGATGATCAGCAAGGGTAGAAACAGACTGTGCGTGCCCGACGCCACGAGCATGGCAGTCAGTCCGGCGATGACCGCGAAGTGCAGGGTCAGATTACGGCGCAATCGCTTGACGGCTTCCCGATCCATAATGTTCCCGTTCCCCATGCGTTTGCATTGAGCCTTCCTCTTTCTCAGGGAAGGGCAACTGAAAATAGTCGTCGAGTTGTCCGGCCGTGACGTCGATCCAGCGTATTCGAGCGCGGGCCAGCAGCCGGTGCAGTGGTGTCCCTTCCAACCGTTGGAATACGTGTTCCATTTGATCCGGACGCGTGCTGATAATCAATAGATTGGAGTGCTGCATCAGGGACACGCTCAACGCCCGCAGGGCCTCTTCGATGGGCGGTGCGTTGCTGGGCTTCACCACTGCAAGATTATCCAGCAGATGCACAAGCAAGACCGGGCTGTGCACCGACGTGAAGGCTTGGGCCTGGTGTGCCGCCACCGCCACGGACAGGGAATCACGGCTGGCCCGGACCATTTGCCGGGCCAAGGTGGCCACAAAGCTGATCGCCTTTTCCACCGAATCTCCACGGGACACCCCATCGCTATCATACACATCGAGCAACACGTTGATCTGGCGCTGCTGACGGTGTTCGAACTGGCGGACCGATAAGTGTCCCAATCGCGCCGTGGTCCGCCAGTGGATCCACCGTTTGGAATCGCCCGTGGCCCAGGGACGCAAGCCGTAGAATTCGCCCTCGTGGACACCGACCGATGTGGCCGCGCGACTTTGCCCCACGCGCTCCTGGTCGAGCAGCCAATCGATCCTGGGGCTGAGCTCTCCCTGAGGCGGATGGACGATCAACTCCAGTTGCTGATCCGCTTCGCGCCATCCGCGCCCCAGTCCCAGCGGGTAGCGGGTAGAAATGGTCGTACTTCGCACGCGGTACAGACCACGTTGATGAAACAGCAACCGGTACCGTCCTTCCGCCCAGCCACGGGGAGGCACGCGATCGATCAAGCATCTGCCCGACAAGACTGTTTTCGATCGCTGCGGCTCGACGCGTTCGATCGGATCCTCGATCAACACCAGCCATGCCCCCAACCAGTGTTTGGGATTGTCGACCCGAATCTCGATGTCGGCGGGTTGTCCGACGGCGGTATAGGCCGGGCCACGTCGGCTGACGGTCAAGCCCACCAGGGTGCTGACGTTGAAACGCCACTGAAGGAGCAAGACGCCAATCATCGCTCCGGCCAGCAAGATCAGCAAGTTGATGTCGCGAACGACCGCGCCGAAGAAGATAAACACCAGAATGCCGACGAAATGAATGCCCTCGCGGGTTAAGCGAAAACGCACGTAGCCCCGCCGCCGAGCCCGCTGCAATGCCTGCCGCCTGCGCCAGCCTGCCCACCATCGTGCCAGAGGACTGCGGGCGGGTTCGGCGGCGTGCAGAGGGACACTGGGGGGCATGGTTCAAAATCCTGCTTACACCGGTACGCGGATCGAGTCCACAATATCCCGCACCAGGGATTCCGAGGAGGACCGGTCCGCTCCCGGCAACGCTCCCCTTGGAACAATTCGATGTGCCAAGACGGGCACAGCCAATCGTTTGACGTCATCGGGAATGACATGGCTGCGGTTGTCGACAACCGCCAGCGCTTGAGCGGCCCGATAATACGAGATGGCGCCGCGCGTGCTGACACCGACCTGAATATCCGGCGATTCCCGCGTAGCATGCACGATGTCTAGCAAATAGCTGACCAGGTCTTCATCGAAGTGAATCGAACGTACATGCCGCTGCCAATGCCGAACCTCTTCCAGCGAAACGACCGGTGCCAGCCCCACCACGGGCTCACCCATGCGATGGGATTGCAGCAGTTCATGTTCCACTTCCCGCGGTGGATACCCCACGGTTATGCGCAACAGGAAGCGATCCAACTGGCTTTCGGGCAGCAAGTACGTGCCTTCGAACTCGAACGGATTCTGTGTGGCGATGACCAGCAGGGGGTCGGGCAGAGCATGCGTTTCTCCGTCGACGCTGACCTGCCGCTCTCCCATCGCTTCCAGCAGCGCGCTCTGCGTTCGCGGCGGGGCCCGATTGATTTCGTCGGCCAACACGACATTGGAGAACACGGGGCCGGGATTGAAGCTGAACGAACCATCGCTCGAGTGATAAATGCTGCTGCCGGTGATATCGCTGGGCAGCAGATCGGGCGTGAATTGCACGCGAGTGAATTTGCCGTCGATGCTCCGCGCCAATGCCTTGGCGATCAAGGTCTTGCCCACCCCTGGAACGTCTTCCAGCAGAATATGTTCGCCAGCTAACAGAGCCGCGATGACCAGCCGCACGACCTCGGGTTTACCCAACACGGCCTGCTCGATGTTCGCCTGCAATTTGGCCAACCCTTGGTGAACCGCCGTCGGATCAGACTGCATCGTACTCATAGGCTATCAAGCTTCTGTCGGGTGAGGCGTGGGTTCGCTTTCCGAATCAACCGCACGGCGGTATGCTGGTGAACGTCGGCCCGAGTGGAGCAGTAGATCGAACGTTACGGGAAACCGTGGACTAACCAGCTTTCTGATGCGTGGCAGCTACGTCCGACGCGGAGCACGTCGCGGAACCAAGGTCGGCCCGCGGCAGTGGCTGGTGCGGTGCCAACTCACGCGACGGGCCGTGTTGCGGATGCCGTGGCCGGACGGGCCGGCCCCTGCACATGGTCCTACGATGCTCCCGTCCAGGCAGTTCACCGCTCGCAGCTTCACTGTACTGTACCCATTCGGCGACCGCTACCATACCCTAATCCGACATCGCTCCCCAGGAGGTCCCTGTATGTCAACGCCGCACGCACCCCCCGAACCGCTACAGGCAGAAGCTCGGGACGCGCGTTCCACGGGCAGGAGACGGCGGTTGTATTTCGCTGGCGCGCTCGCTTCGTTCGTGAGCATTCTCTTGCTTCGCAACATGGGCCCAGAGCTCGATTTTGCCGTGGTGCATATCGTGAGCTGGGTGTTAGGAGTGTTGGGCTGGGCGTTCAGTTGCCTTGCCCTGCGGTCCTTCCCGCACAGTCGCGGCTTGGCCCGGCTGGTGTTTTGGGGACCGATCGCAGCGGCCATCGTCTTTGCTGTCCTGTACCGTTTTGAACGCTTCGACGGAGAACTGCGACCGGTGTTCTCATTTCGGTTTTCGGGCGAAACGACGTTACCCGAGTCGCCGTCGGCGGCGCCTGCGGAGGCGGACGATCCGATGTTTGCCCCCACGCCGCACGATTTCCCGCAGTTCCTGGGACCGCATCGCAATGGGATCCTGCCGGAGGTTTCGATCGTCGCCGACTGGACAAATCACCCGCCCCGAGTGCGCTGGAAACAGCCCATCGGTGATGGCTGGAGTGCTTATGCGACGCAGGGCGATGTGGCGGTCACCATGGAACAACGCGATGCCCAAGAGTGGGTAACCGCATACCGCATATCGACCGGACAAATAGTCTGGCACCATGCCATTCCCGCGCGGCATTTCAACGCTATGGGTGGTGTTGGGCCTCGCAGCACTCCCACCATTGCCGACAATCGAGTGTATGCGTGCTCCGCCGTCGACCAGGTCGTATGCCTGGAACTGAAGACCGGTGAACTGCAGTGGCAGCAATCACTGCTGGAATTGGGAGGCTGCACGCAGGACCAGTTTGAACAATTGGTTTCCTGGGGTCGCGCCGGGTCGCCGTTGGTGGTGGACCGGCTGCTGGTTTGCCCGCTGGGGGGAATACCGCCGCAAGTAAAGACCTTGGTGGCGTTCGACATCGATACGGGCCGGCCGGTTTGGACAGCCGGGGATGACCAGATCAGTTACTCATCACCGGTTCTCGCC
>RFIQ01000111.1 GCA_003695565.1 Planctomycetota bacterium
CACTGCCTTTGCCTGTGAGGATTTCCAGGTACTCCAACGCCGGGGTATCAATGGGGCTGAACCCGTACCGGCGGTAGACCGACCGGGCGATGTCCATGATCCGTTCGCGGGGCATCATCACGGCGGGTGGATAATCGCGAAAACCTTTGAGCGTCCGTGGTTGAATCAGGTTGCGAGCCACGAGTGGTAGGTCCGTTCGATTGGTTCTAGTGAATGGAGGGGACAGGGGAGCCGATGTTCTGAGTTCAAACGCAGGCCGATGCCACCGAGTGACACTGATTGTGGTGGGCTGGTGCGCGAGAGAACAGCGGGTCGATCGCAACTCAATGCGCTACCGGCAGAATAGGGGGTTCAGCGGACCGCACGCATCCGATCTCGCTTTGAAGCACCGTGGCCTCCATGAACTCGGCAACTTGCTCGGCCGTTTCGAAGTAAGCATCGTATGTGGCGTCGTCATCGAATTCACAGTTATCGGTCGAATACTCCCGGCAAATTTCCGGCCGGGTATCGTAAATGCCGCAGCGATTGTCCGGTTGGAGGTGTTTGCATACGGTGTGAACGAGCAGATACCAGCTCTCATCTTCGACGAAGATGGTCGCTCGTTCGTGCAGCAGGAACCAGCGAATGAAGTCGAAATCTCGGACCGATTCCGGGGGATCGATGGGCAGGGCGAAATATCGACAGCATTTGGCCGTGCAGTACTCGCACAGGCATTCTCCTGCGGGTACCTGGTCGCGGGTTCGAATCGTGGAAGTCGTCATCATGCCCATTCAATCAGTGGAAGCTAATCTGGGGAAGCGAACTCTACATCTCCGCGCCGGTCGGTTCGACAACCTGGACTGGGCCAACTTTAGCACCGGTCCGCAAACCTTCTAGATCGTACCACAAGATTTTGTACGGCCAACCTAACAGCGGCTGAGAAAGGGGGGTACACTTTTCCACCCCGACCGCTGGTGTCGGGCGGCTGCCCGCGTGGCAACCTACTGCACGTTCGCGCGGCGGAGGATGGTTGCGTTCCCTCCCGTGGCTGCGCTAAGCACGAGCGGTTTGGTGGTGTTCCCCGTTTCACGTCCCCACGATTTTAGTCTGAATTGCTATGGAAATCGTCGTTACCGCCGTTGGTCCTGACAATGTTGGATTGGCCGATCCGATCATCCATGAAGCCACGGCGCAGGGAGGCAGCATCGCCGAAATCCAGATGTATGACCACGACGAGGCGGCCGTGTTTGCCATGATGTGCCGGTTCAACATCGATCGCATCCATTGGGACTCCATCCGCGGGTCCATGCTCGATATCGGCGAGCGGAAAGGGCTGTCGGTCCGCGTTTGGACACCGACGCCCGGACGGCGGGCGAGGCTGGCCATCTGCACAACCTACCAGGAGAGTACGCCCCGGGCCGTCCTGCAAGGGGCTCGCCAGGGAACCATCGACGCCGATGTACGGGTGATGATCGGCAACCGTCGTCGTTGCGAGGGTCTGGCAAAGGAATTCGGTGTGCCGTTTCACCACATCGGCGACGCGGAGGGCCGCGCCGACGACGATCGGTTGGTAGAGTTGTTGGACGAATACGATGTGGACTACGTTGTGTTGGCGCGTTACATGCGCGTTCTGCCGCCGGATACCTGTTGGAAGTTCGCGGGTGGTCGGATCATCAACTTACACCACGGTCTGTTGCCCAGCTTCCCAGGATTTCGCCCCTACCACGATGCCGCCGCGGCTCGCATGCTGACGTTCGGCGCCACCTGCCATTTCATCGTTCCGGAGTTGGATGCTGGCAATCAAATCATCCACCAACGTACGTTCTCAGTGCTGCCCGGAACGCCGCTGGACCAGATCATTCGCATCGGCCAGGAGGAGAATGAACCCCAATGTCTGCTGGAGGGGGTTCGACGGGTTGTGGCCAAGGAGGTCAAATTGCATTTCCACCGCGTGATCGCCAACCGGCCTCAAACGGGGTGAGCCTCGTCGCGGCTCACGGCACCAGCGTCTCCTCCTGACGCTGAGCCAGCGTGGCAGGCTGGAGACGAGTGCTCTGTCGAGTCTCGGTACCTAGCTCGTCGTGCAAGCGGTTCTTAGCTCGTCGTGAACGTGGCGGATGCTTTGAGCTTGCGAAAGAGACTGGGATGTGACGGGCATGCGTTGTCATGTCAGGGATGGCGGGCGATAATACGCGGCTTCCCAGCACGATCGACACCTATTCCCGCAGTTGGAAATCGCCCAGGGGTAGGCGATCGCCACCTCTGTGTGGGGGAGTGGCGGTACAGGGGCGTATCGTATGGGGGGCTGGAGGGGACCAACAGCCGGATTCCGCAGGTGTAGGACGGGGGCCGTCCCGGACGCGAACTCGAAGAGGTGCACGAATGGACGAGAAGCTAGCATATCGTGGAATTACTTTTGACGACGTACTTCTCGAGCCGCGGTTCAGTTCGGTGATGCCCTCCGAAGTGGACGTATCTACGCAACTGACCAAGCGGATCCGACTGAACATCCCGCTCCTGTCTAGCCCCATGGACACGGTGACCGAGAGCGAACTGGCCATTGCTCTAGCCAAAGTCGGTGGGTTGGGCGTGATCCACAAGAACATGTCCGTGGCAGCGCAGGCTGACGAGGTAACCAAGGTCAAACGCAGCGCCAACGGCATTATCGTCGACCCGGTAACGTTGTCGCCGGACGCTTCGGTGGCGGACGCCAAGGACCTGATGGACCGCCAAAACGTCTCCGGGATTCCGATCGTCGAGGCCGACGGGAAGTTGGTGGGGATTATCACGCGTCGCGACCTGCGATTTCTCGAGAGCAGCGAAACTCCAGTCAAAGATGTGATGACCAAAGAAAATCTCGTAACTGCCCGGGGAACTGTAACGCTTGAGCAGGCTGAGAAGATTTTGACGGATAAAAAGGTGGAGAAACTTTTGCTGGTTGACGATGACTACAGACTGACAGGCCTGATTACGATCAAAGACATCGACATGATGAAGCGTTATCCAGATGCCTGCAAAGACGCCACCGGGCGCTTGCGGGTGGGAGCGGCCGTGGGAGTGTTTGATTTTGAGCGGGCGGAGACGTTGATCACCCACGGGGTCGATGTTTTGATCGTCGATTCGGCCCACGGGCACTCGGCGAACGTCATCGAAACCGTGCGACAGATCAAACAGCGTTGGGACATCGATGTGGTCGCGGGAAACGTAGCAACTTTCGAAGGATGTCGGGACTTGATCGATGCCGGAGCGGATGCCGTGAAGGTGGGAATCGGCCCCGGTTCGATCTGCACTACGCGAGTCATTTCGGGAGTTGGCGTGCCCCAGATAACGGCGGTGTTCAACGCGACTAAGGCGGCGGCTGACTCGGGGACCCCGATCATCGCCGACGGTGGGATTCGTTACAGCGGAGACATCACCAAAGCCATCGCTGCAGGAGCGAATTGCGTGATGATCGGCGGTCTGTTTGCCGGTCTGGCGGAGAGCCCTGGGCGGACGATCCTGTACCAGGGCCGGACCTTCAAGGTCTACCGCGGCATGGGATCGCTCGGGGCGATGGTCAAGGGGTCGAGTGAACGGTATCGCCAGTCGGACGAGAAGAACCAGATGAAGCTGGTTCCCGAGGGCGTGGAAGGCCGCGTGCCGTTCAAAGGCTACTTGGCGGATTTTGTTTACCAGCT
The DNA here is from genome assembly GCA_003695565.1 of Planctomycetota bacterium. GTDB lineage: Bacteria > Planctomycetota > Planctomycetia > Pirellulales > Pirellulaceae > Aureliella. The sequence goes on from RFIQ01000111.1 coordinate 3,657, forward strand.
CGTCGGCGGTTTGCGGGCGGGCATGGGGTACTGCGGTACCCAATCGATCGAGGAGCTTCGTAGGGACGCGAGGTTCATCCAGATTTCCCCAGCGAGTGTGCGGGAGAATCACCCACATGACATTGCCATTACGCAGGAAGCGCCGAATTACAGCCCGGAATATTCGTCGGGCGAGGGGAATTAGCCGCCGCAGCGCGCGGCGAGTTCTGGCCTGGTTGGCCGTCGGCATCGGTTGCTGGACCGTCGGAATCGGTCCTGGGCAAGGTGTTGCTCAGCAACCGCAATGGCGTCCTAGCCGCATACCCGCCTCCAGCTCCGCGCTGCCGATGCCCACCACCGGGCAGCCGGTGGAGGCTCAGGCGGTCCCGCCAACGTCAGCTTATGGCCGCGGCGCAACACAGTGTGGTTAAGGATGCCGTACGCCCGGCGGCCCAGCGCGATCCTGCGGCCCCTGCCCCTCAGCGTTTGGGGCAAGGTGTGGTCCTGCGTTGGAAAAATGTGGCGGCGGAAACACCTGCCTCCGGCGGTTCGGCCACCTCTGTCGTCCCTGCCGCCCAGGTTACGACGGCGCCGGC
>RFIQ01000112.1 GCA_003695565.1 Planctomycetota bacterium
GTGGGGGGAAGGGGCTGGGAATCACTGATAGACCGTCGCCACAGACCGCTGCCGACCTCCGGACATGCCTGATTGGGCCAGTGTGCCAAATTGGCACTGGGGGATGCATTTAGTACCACGGCATCGGATCGGCTAGACTCCGAGGAATTTAGTGAAAACGACGGGAGCCGCAGAGGCTACGAGCAAGAACAACGCTTGGTTGCTCTCGGCGAGTCGTGATCCCCGTGGCTGGCACTCGCCGAGTGCCAGTCTTGTCGTTTGATCCAGCCAGCCGCGTCAGTCAGCGCGGGGCATGGAGGGGCCATCGCGCCATCCCGCACTTGCTCGGCGCATTCGCATGGAAGGACGCTTCGCGAACGCGGAAAACATGGCGTGGTCTTGGGCCGTGCTGAGGAGTCGCTTCCGGCGGAAGCGACCCACGTTGCTCGCCGCAGTCGCGACCCACGTGGCTTGCTGCAGTCGCGACCCACGTTGCTTGCTTCCGAAGCGATCCCCGTGGCTGGCACTCGCCGAGTGCCAGTCTTCTCGTTTGATCCAGCCGCTTGAGCAGCCCTATTTCAAGGTGATGGCTTTCTGCAGGGGCTGAAGAACCTCCTCGACGAGATAAGTGTCGACCAGTTTCTCACAGAGTTTGGCCAGACGCCGCAGTTCGCTGCCGAATTGCTCGTGACTGCCCAGGCTGTCGACACGACGAACCGTCATGTAAACGCTCAGGGCGTCATCGGCGAATTCCCCCGTGCGAATCTGGTAAGCCGTCGAGCGGGGCTCGAACGCGACACGGCACTGGGTGCGGCACTCGTCGTCCAGGCACAAGGCCACCGATGGCTCGTATCCGAGCATCTTGGTGTGCGGGCATTCGGCGAAGCTTTCCAGGGCTGCCGGAATGCCCAGTACCTCGGCCAGCAATTCGTGATGATTACCGCGGTAGGTATAATCGAATCCCATGGTGACGTTGAGAGATTCGCAATCCAAGTGGCTCATGCTCAACTCGAATGGAATCAGCTCGAGCACCTGCACGTGCTGGGCCACCGCATCATCAATGGATTCCGGATTGACCGCTCCACTGGCCAGGCGTCGCGCTTCGGCAGAAACCCAACGATAACTACCTCCGTCCTTCTCTTCTTCCAGAAAATACTCACCTCGCTCGCGAGTGTAAAAGTTGGTCATCTGCGGGAATCGCTTTTGCACTTGCTCAAAAAAATGAAGTACAGCTTCGCGGTTCTGCGGCAACTCCATTTCCGTGTTCAAGTACATGTTGATATAGAATTCATCACAGATCGGACCGTATTTATGCATCAGCCGTTCCTTTCAGTGCTCGAGTTGCCACGGCAAGTATAGATCCCCTGTGAGGGATCGCCAATTCAGTATGAAAGGTGTCGGTTTTTCCAGTTGTAGCGAATGGTTCTGGGGAGCCACAGCAAGTGCCAGGGCATGTCTTAAGTATATTCGTGTATGGTACGCTGAAATCGGACCAATGCCGGGCCACATGCTGGCCAAGACAGCCGACCAGAGTACTCAGTGGTTGGACACTTGGGCGATTGTTCGACCTGGGATCGTACCCAGCACTGCTTCCCGGGGCGGACCGCGTGTTGGGCGAGATCTGGCAGTTCCGGGCTGCGGATATGCCGGAAACGTTGTGCATCCTGGATCGTATCGAGGGAACCGATCAGCCGGGAGAACCCAATTTGTACAACCGCTGCATCGTCCCAGCAATCGGTTTCGACCAATCCGTTGCCAGGCCCGCTTATACGTACGTTTGGGCTCATCCTGAGCAATTGAATCAGGCCTTCTATATCGTACCAACGATCGAACTGGCTGGTGCCCGCTACGCAAGCTGGCCGGGCGGTTAAGAAGGCAGAGAAAACGCCCGCCAGCGATTATGGAAATGCCCCGATCCGAATTCGCATCGGTCTGCCAGGGAATCCTCGGCATGGGCTCTCGATTGCGCAAGAACGTGCAAAACGGAGGGCCGCCGTGCCATGGAGCAAAAAAAAGCTCCGCCGCAGTCGTGGGGACTGGGCGGAGCATGCTGTACTACACATGGATCGATCGCCCCGGTCAAACGCGACGGCTCGGCGCGGGCGGCCGCACCGGGGCGAGCTGGTTCAGCCGTCGGCACTCTTATTTGGCTCGTTCGAAGCCGAGTTCTGCCAGACGCTTAGCAACGTTGGCGCCGTCTTCCTGTGCTCTCACCGCATCGTCGATGTAGGCGATTTTCCCGTCCTTATCGATGTAAAACGTGACGCGATTCGCCATCCCGCGCGCATTCAGCACACCGTATGCCTGGGCCACTTTCTTGTCCGGATCACTGAGAATGGGGTAATCCAGGTCCAGCGATTCGGCGAAGCGTTTGTTGGTTTGTTCATCATCGACGCTGGCAGTAAAGTAGGCGACGTTGAACTCACGAATGGCCTTGCCGTTCTCACGGAACGACTTGCACTGAGCCGTTCAGCCACCGGTGAACGCTTTCGGGAACCAGGCGATCACCACTCCTTTCTTTCCTTTGAAGTCGGACAACCGGTAGACCTTCCCGTCGGAGCCTTTGAGTTCGAAATCGGGAGCGGGATCTCCCACTTTGAGTTTGCCTTGGGCTGCGGCGGCCATCAGCGGCACCAGCGCCATCAGCAGGGTCATGAACCACAGCATGCGCATGTTGCATACCTCCTTCTACGAGTGAACAAACCAACATCATTTTTCTGCAGTCACAAACCGCAGAGGGATCTCGAAATCGATACGCCGGAACAGGCACTGGCCTCCACGGTTTTCGCAGATGTAAATAAGTGCAAACCCGGACAAAGTGCGATCGGTCGCCGCGGGCGGCGTCTTGAGTTCAAAGTCATAGGAACGGACTTCCCGTGTTTCGGCTTGCGAGGGCACGGGGGTGCTGGTTTCGATCTCTGTGGCTTCCCAGCCTGCAGGCAAGTCGATCCATACGACGGGTGGATCGACTTCGTTGTTCCAGAACACACCGGCCTTGGGCCGCAGAATGACATGAATGCGGGTAGTCGATCCGGGCGGAATGGTTGCAGGAACCACCACGACCCGAGCCTGCACCAATGTCCCGCCGTCCCGATCGATTCTCCCTTGCGGATCGGGATTCTCTCTTGCGGCCGGCGCCGCGGTCCAACTGGTCTGAGGGGATGCGACTTCGGCCCCCGTGGGTTCGGCAACCAACGGCACTGGGGTTTCTCCACGAGCACGTATCTCCGCGCGGGCCTGCTGGATCCAATCGTAAAACGGGTAGGGTTTCATCAGCCGCGGCCCGTACTGCTGAATACGACGGCGGTAAATGTAGTGGTTCGGGTCGAGTTCCAACGCGCGGTTCCAAGCGGCGGCGGCTTGGGCAAACGCGTCCGGATCATCCAACAGGTCGAATCGCATGCGGTGGGCGACGCCCAGCCGGAATTGCAAGGGGGCGTGATCGGGAGCTAGCTCCAATCCCCGCTGGTAGGCAACCCAGGCACGGTCCAGGTCGGCGGGCTTGCCCCACAGCAACAATGCATCTCCCGCCTGCATCCAAGCCTCGGCCGATTTCTTCGCCGCAGCGCTGTCCCACATCGCTTCACCTTGTGCATAAAGTTGTTCTCTGGAAGGTGGTCGGATTCCTACCGCGGATTCAGCGGTGGCCGGTGGTCGACTCAAAAATGCATCGAGTCGATCGAGGGACAAGACGCTGTCGACAACGATGCCTGCCTCGTCGATGGCCACGAACATGGGAACGGCTCGAGCGCCGATAGCGTTGATCGGATCGTGCAGGATGGGCCAATCGAACTGCTGCCACTGAGCGTACAAACGGCATCGATCGGGGTGCTGTTCCTGGATAATGCCCACCACCTGGAGCTGCCCCGCCTGCCGGGCGCCTTTGGTCCTGGCGTGCCACACGGGCACGTGCCGCCGACAGCCGGCTCACCAGGATGCAAAGTGAATCAGCAAGACTTTCTTGCCCCGCCATTGCTCGAGCGACGCGGGACTGCCATCGTCGATACGTGGCAAGACCAGTGAGGGGTGCTGTTGTTCGGTTCGCGGCGCGTACTGAGCTCGCGGCTCCGCTGCGGCGGTACAAGGAGACAGGGGAGGCCAGCAAGCGGCCGTCAGCATGCAGCCCGTCGCGATCCAGGCGGCCCAACGCGGCATTCCTTTCCGCAGCCCTCCGCTGCGGCGATCTCCACCAAGGGGACGGGGCGGATGCATCGCGATGTTCCTTCTGCTTTGGTAATGGTTTGTTCGCTCGGTGCTCCCGGCAGCCTGGCTGATAAATTGCCCAGCCGCCGGGCCCCCGGCGCGGGGGTCAATCGTTCGTCTTCGAGGGTCTGGTGCGGGGGGAGGCCGTGGTCGACTGGCGTTCGGTCGACTCGCGTTCGATCCGCTTGCGCATTGCCGCCGGCGCGCGCTCCACGTTTTCCGCGACCCAATACCATAGGTCCTCGAGCTCGGCGGCTACGTCGGGCATCGCGTCGGTCAAATCGTCCAACTCAGTGCGATCGCGGCTGAGGTCGTACAACTCCCAGGGGCCGTCCTTGGCACGGACTACCTTCATGTCGCCTCGACGCAGAGCACGATTGCCGGAAAACTGGAAGTACATCCAAGGATGTGGTTCGCGTGTTCGGCCTTGAAATATCGGCACCAACGATCTTCCTTGCAGCGGTTCGACGGGGCGGCCTTGATGTTCCCGCGGGTACTCGGCCCCAGCCAGGTCCAAACAAGTCGCCATCAGGTCGATCAGGTGCCCGGGTTGATCGGTGACGGCACCAGGGGGCGTGGCCAGGTGCGACCACGAGACGATAAGCGGTGAGCTGATGCCTCCCTCGTGCTGATTCTGTTTGTACTTGCGAAAGGGCGTATTCCCCACGTGTGCCCAGCCCACATCGTACGTCCAGTAGGAACGTGGATCCCATGGCCGGTACTGGCGCCCCTTGGTGCGTTCAAAGGGGCAGGCGCCATTGTCGCTGCAAAACAGGATGATCGTATTGTCGAGTTGGCCTTGGCTGCGCAAGTGTTCGACCAGGCGTCCGATGTTCTGATCCAGGCAGTCGACCATCCCGGCGAACGCGGCCATCCGCTCTGCCTCCCAGTGTTGCCGGTCCGGCGGTAGGGATTCCCAGGCGGGGACCTCCGGCGGTCGCGGTGACAGCCGCGTGTCGGCAGGCAGGACGCCGCTGGCGATCTGACGATCGAAGCGGGCCTGGCGAATGGCATCCCAGCCAACACGGTAGACATCTCGATATTTGGCAAAGTCTTTTTCTTTGACTTGCAACGGATAATGCGGTGCGTTGTAGGCCACGTACAGGAAGAATGGTGCGTCGCCGCCGGAGAACTCTTGCATGAAATCGATGGCATAGTCGGTAATGGCATCGGTGGTATAGAACCCCTGGGAGGGAACGTCGAACTTTTCCCCGTTCAAGCGAAATGTCGAATCGCCAGTGAAGTAGTTGGTCGATCCGCTGAGGTGGCCGAAGTACCGCTCGAAGCCGCGGTCGGTGGGTTGACCGTCCAAGTGCCATTTGCCGGACATGGCCGTGCGGTAGCCGGCACGCCGCAACGCTTCGGCGATGGTGACGCCGCGATCCATTCGCGTGTTGCCGGCTTGGAACATGTACAAGCCGGTCAATAGACAAATGCGTGAGGAATGGCATTTGGCCGTATTGTAGAACTGGTTGAACCTCAGTCCGCTGCGGGCCAATGCATCCAGGTGCGGGGTTTGAATCTCCGATCCGTAGCACCCCAGGTCGGCAAATCCCAGGTCGTCCGCCATGATCAATACGATGTTGGGGCGCTCGGCAGCGGGCAACCTATCGAGACGGGCTGGGCCGATCCCGGCGACGTGCAACATGCCGAGCAAAATCAACGTTGTAGCCAGGCGCGAGATTTGGCCCAGAGGAGATGTGGACATTGGCAGGTTCCCTCAAACAGGAAGCAGGAATTTGCAGGAATGGGGGGCGGTAGTGGCAGATGGGGACGGGGCGCTGTGGGGTGCCGCAGGGCAGGGTCTGCTGCCCCCATTATGACCGACAGCGACCGGCAGGCAAATGCCGCTGCGGTGTGGTGGGACGAATGCCGGCGGTTTCCGTCCCGCCGAGTACTGAGAATCGTCGGCGACGTGGGGGCGAGGGCGGCCGCGGTGATTGTTGTTTCCTGGGCGACCACATAGACTATCATGGAGCGGCGACCGTTAACTATCTGTACCAAGCAGAACGCTACGAAGGAGGGAATAACGAATGTCGGATACGTCGGATCCGCGGGGCGAATTCCCGCACGAGGAGCAGCCTGCGGCCGAGCAAGCAGGTGCTTCGCCATCGGGGGGGACGGCTCCCGCTGCACCCGGGCCTGCCGGTGCGGAAGGGAACGCGCCGGAGGAAGCCGCCGCAGCGCCCGCGTTGACGGAAGATCATGTCCGCGAGCAGCTCAAGCAAGTCATCGACCCAGAGTTATTCGTCAACATCGTCGACCTGGGATTGGTGTACGTGGTCGATCTGCAGCCCAATGACCAGACGGGCAAGACCGATATCCACGTGGAAATGACGCTGACCAGCCCCATGTGCCCTGCTGGGCCGCAGTTGGTCGGCAGCAGCCGCCAGGTGCTCGAATCGATCCCGGGGGTAGGCGAAGTGGATATCAAGGTGGTGATGGACCCACCGTGGACCCAGGATATGATGACCGAGGACGCCCGCGATCAGTTGAACATTTTCTAGCACCCGCACGGTTCCCGCTCCGCGGCCAAGGAGGCGCGGCCGCCTTCGCTGACCGCCGAGCCGAAAAGCCGGGCCGCAACGCCCCTGCATCATCGCTGTTCCTGCCACAAGGATTTGAATCACCATGAGTTTCCTGCGTTTTGTGTTGTATTTGGGTTTGGGGTGTTTCTTGACTACCGCAACGTTTGCGGCGGAGGGGAAGCGGCCAAATTTTCTGTTCATCCTGACCGATGACCAATCGCCAGAAACCTTGCGGACCTACGGCAACTCCGTTTGCCAGGCTCCGAACATCGATCGGTTGGCGCGGGAGGGGATGACGATCGATGACGCGCACCATATGGGATCCTGGTCGGGCGCGGTGTGCCGTCCATCGCGAACGATGATCATGACCGGCAGCACGGTTTGGCACATCCCTGGAACGCGGGACACGTTGCCCAATGGCGAGAAGAACGCAGAGAAGCAAGCCCAGCTCACCGAGGAAGTCGTCCGGCACAGCATGGCCGTGCTGTTCAAGGCGGCGGGCTATGACACGTTTCGGACCTGCAAACGCGGCAACACCTTTCCTCCCGCCAACGAACATTTCGATGTGCGGTTCGAACAGGATATGCGCGAGGGCAACGACGAGCGGGGCAGTGCCTGGCACGGACGACATGCGTTGGAGTTCCTCCAGCAGCGCGAACAGACGCAGGATGCGGATCCCTTTCTGATGTTCCTGGGTTTCTCCCATCCGCACGATCCACGCAACGGCAAACCGGAGTTGCTGAAAAAGTATGGCGCAGAGAATCGCAAAGAACCGCCCACGGTCGTCAACCCGCTGGCACCTCCCTTGCAGGTCAACTATTTGCCCGCACATCCATTTCATCACGGTCATCCCGGGCTGCGGGACGAAACCAAGGTTCAGGGCGTACTGGAGGACCGTTCCGAAGCAACGATTCGCAACGAGCTCGGCCGAGAATACGCCTGCATCGAGAACATCGATATTCAAATCGGCAAGGTACTGGATCAACTCGAGCGAATGGGCGAGCTGGACAATACCTACATCTTCTTCACCGCGGACCACGGGATCGCGGTAGGACGCCACGGATTGACGGGGAAGCAGAATCTGTACGAGCACACCTGGCGGGTTCCGTTCATTGTGCGCGGGCCCGGCATTCGACCGGGTAGCCGGGCTTCGGGGTTCATCTACTTGCTGGACGTGCTGCCCACCATGCTGGACCTGGCCGGTATCGAGATTCCGCAGGAAATCGAAGGGGTCAGTTTCCGGCCGGTTCTGGAGGGACGGCAGCAGCGGATGCGGGACGTTCTGTATGGCGTGTATTGCGGCGGAACCAAACCGGGGATGCGCAGCGTGAAGACAGCCGATGGCTGGAAATTGATCAAGTACGACGTGTTGGACGGCCAGGTTCGGGAAACGCAGTTGTTCAATCTGCACGAGAATCCCTACGAGTTTCTGCCGGAACATCACGATGAGAAGGTGATCGGCTTGACCGGTTATCGGCCGGGACCGCATCAAGTCGACCTGGCGGAGGATCCGCACTTCGAAGCCAAACGCCGCGAGTTGGAAGCGCTGCTGCTTGAACAGATGCGTGCGTTGGACGATCCGTACCGACTGTGGGACCAACCGCAGGAGTGAGCCTCGGCCGCAGCGACGCGGTCCCCTCCGCTACCGTAGTCGCATGGCCGTGGGCTGGCCGGCACCACTGAGTGCCAGGTGCATCATCATTCGGAGGGTGGCATTGCGCCACGACGTTTTGGGGTTGGTTGCGATCGAGCCGACGCGTTTGCCTGTCAGGTCGCCTTCAGGAATTCATGGATGCTCTCTGCGATGCACGGTCCGCTTTTGTTGGCTGCCGGCGCAGTGGATAACTGGGGCTTGCTCCAAGACACGCTCCTGCTTCTGTTGGCGGCCATCCTGGCCGGCGCGGTGGCCGAGCGTTTGGGTCAAAGCGTCCTGGTCGGCTATCTGTTCGCCGGCACGATCGTCGGCCCGAATGTGTTGGGGGGTGTGCAGACCCAAGACGAATTGATGCCGATCGCTGAACTGGGGGTCGCGCTCCTGTTATTTGCGATCGGGTTGGAGTTTTCGCCGCAAAGATTGTTGGCATTCGGACGCACCACGCTGAACATTGGTCTGCTCCAGATCGGATTGACCATTTTGTTGGGCTGGTTGATCGGTCTAGCCGTGGGATTGTCTGCGGCCGAAGCGCTGGTCGTCGGAATGATGATTTCGGTCAGCAGCACGGCGACCGTCGTGCGCGTATTGACCGATCGGGCCGAGATCGACAGCCTGCACGGGCGCTCGGCGGTCGGAGTGTTGCTGATACAGGATGTGGCCGTGATCATCATGATCGTGCTGGCCGGTGCCATGCGCGGCGCAGCCTCGTGGCACAGCGTAGCCCTCGATCTGGCTGGAGTGGTGGGACTCTGCATCGTGTTGTTCGGGGCGTTCTATGCCCTGTTCAACTTCGCGGTGCCGCGGTTGTTGTTGCTGCCGACGATGCGCCGCAATCGCGACTTGCCGGTGCTGATGGCGGTGGTGATGTCGGCCGGGTCGGCCTGGGCGGCACACCGCGTAGGGCTCAGTCCCGCACTGGGGGCGTTCACGGCAGGAGTCCTGTTGGCATTGTCGCCCTACGCTGTTCAGATCCGCGCCGATACGCGTCCCCTGGCCACGGTGATGGTGACCTTGTTCTTTGCTGCCATCGGGATGTACGGCGATCCGTACTGGGTGATGCAGCACTGGGGCCTGGTCAGCAGTCTGGTCCTGGCGATCGTGGGGGGCAAAGCCTTGTTGGTGACACTCTTGAGCAGGATGCATCGCCGCAGTTGGAGGTATGCCGTGGCGGTGGGGATGAGCTTGGCGCAGGTGGGCGAGTTCTCTTTTGTGTTGGCGTCAATCGCTGCCGATTCGGTGGGCGGCCAACCGCCCCTGATCAGTGAGCCCACGTTTCGAGGCCTGGTTTCCGCTACGATTATCAGCATGCTGCTGACTCCGTACCTGATCGCCATCGCCCCCATGCTGGGCGGATGGCTGGAGCGGTGGAGCAGTCGAAATTCAGCGGGGGGCGGGGGAATCGAGGATGAGGCTGCGGCCGGAAGCGAGGTCGAACCGCGCCGCGCCGAGGTGATTCTGGTGGGATTCGGCCCAGCCGGGCAGCGGGTGGCCGAGGGGATGTTGGCCACGCACTCCGACAGGATGGTGGTCATCGATTTGAATCCCGACAACATCGAAATCGCTCAGCGATATGGCTTGAAGACGGTGCTGGGGGATGCCACGCGCCGGGACGTCTTGGAGCACGCCGGCGTGCAATGCGCCGCCGTGGTGGTGCTGACCATTCCCGATCATGCCACGGTGCGGCAGTTGGTATTCGCCGTCCGCGACATGGCTCCCGATGCCTACATCATTGCCCGCTGCCGGTACCACGTCCTGCATTGGGACCTGTTGGCGGCGGGAGCCCACGAAGTGGTTGACGAAGAGTTGCTGTTGGGGCAGCGTCTGGCCGAGTTGGTTCTGGTGCGTTGTGCGGAAGCCGAATTGATGGCTGGTCCGTCGGACGCGAGCGGAGGACAGAGGCTGCCTCCGCCGACGCAAAACTGAATGCGGCCGGAACCGAAGGGTGCTCAGGCAAGCAGGTCCCCCGGCGGCGACGGAGCTGCAGGGCGGGGAGAATGGTGGAAGGGGGTCTATTGACCGGTGGGCCAACGACCTTAAAACAATGGGGCCGGGAGGCTTCCTGCAAGGTCGCAACAATGCAGGCAGGGACGTGAAGCGAACCATCGCTACGGACAGAGCCGACGGCCCGCTGCGACCTGAGGTCCACTCGAGTGCCATATCGCCACGCCACTATAGTTAAGGATGAACCACGACGGTGACAGAGAATCCACCGATCAAGCGCGCATTGATCAGTTGCAGCGATAAGCTCGGTTTGGTCGACTTTGCGGCCGGATTGGCTGCGTGCGGCGTCCAAATCTATTCGACTGGTGGCACGCGTCGCCATTTGGCCGATCATGGCATCGATTCGATCGATGTGGCCGAGTACACCGGGTTTCCGGAGATGATGGATGGACGCGTCAAGACGTTGCATCCCAAGATTTTCGGCGGCATCCTGGCACGCCGCAACAACGCCGCTGATCTGCGAGCATTGCAGGACGAAGACATCAAGACGTTCGACCTGGTCGTCGTCAATCTGTATCCGTTCGAAGCGACCATCTCGCGGCCAGGCGTGACGCGGGAGGAGGCCATCGAGCAAATCGACATCGGCGGCCCCAGCCTGATTCGCGCCGCGGCGAAGAACCACCAATGGGTGACGGTCGCCACACGCCCCGAACAGTACTCGGCCATCCTCTCGGAGATCGAGCAGAACGGCTGCACCAGCATGGCCTTGCGGCGTCGGTTGGCGGCCGAGGCATTCACCATGACGTGCCACTACGACCAGGCCATCGCCGACTATTTCCGACAAGAGGATGGGACGGACGAGTTTCCGCCGCACTTGACCATTCGCTTGGAACGCAAGAATCTGTTGAGGTACGGCGAGAACCCGCACCAGAAAGCCGCCGTTTACCGCTTGCCGCGCAGCACCACGGCCAGTGTGGTGAATGCTCGACAAATCCACGGCAAAGAGCTTTCGTACAACAATTTGTTGGATTTGGACAGTGCCCTGACGATCGCCCGAAGCTTTCCTCAGGCCACCGTCTCGGTGATCAAGCACAACAACCCCTGTGGGACGGCGACCTGTGCGAAACTGGCGCTGGCGGCGCGCAAGGCCTTGGATGGTGATCCGGTCAGCGCTTTCGGCAGCGTGCTAGGTTTCAACCGCACGGTCGATGTCGAGACGGCCGAAGTGCTGGTCGAGCCGGGACGGTTCATCGAAGCCATCATCGCGCCGGACTTCGAAGCCGGCGCGGTTGGCATTCTGACCA
>RFIQ01000013.1 GCA_003695565.1 Planctomycetota bacterium
ACTGCAACGCCTGTCGGCGTTCTTTTTTTCCCTCAGCGATTAGCACTGGGGCTCGACGGGCGAAAGTATGACAGCCACGCAATGGAACTGATCGTGATGACCGGTGGCAGTTGCAAATCGTATGGGATTGCTGCCAAGCTGCTTCAGAAACTCTTGAATTTCAAAATCTCATCCAAGCAAGTTAGCTTGTTGACGACGCTGGTGGGCAGCGAGTTGAGAGCATCGCGTGATGAGCGAACGCAGTGCTGGAAAGACCGCCCGTTGACCCAGCCCAAGAAAGAGGTTCTTCCTCGCCCGCAACTGGCTTGCGTCCAGATCGATGGTGGACGAATGCAGACGCGTCAGGCCGGTCTTGGCCATGGTGTTCATGATCCGCATTGGCGTGAGACCAAGAACGCAGGCTTCCATCGGATGGCGACCAAAACCCACCCGCGCGACCCTTGTCCGGAGTTGCCGGGATGCTTTTCGAGTCGCAAAAACATGGGTGAATTGCTTGTGGGGCTCAGCGAATCGGGTTCTGAGGCCGGAGTCGACCAGACCGGTGAGACGGAGAAACCGGATTTCTCGTGGCGTCCGACGCCCCTGTTTCGGAGCTGCCTTTCTTCACTCGCCGGCAGCGACGAGTTTGGTACGATGATGGCGGCTGAAGCAGATCGTCGCGGCTTTTATACGGCCGAGCGGCGAGCCTTTCTCGGCGATGGCCTGAATTACAACTGGACAATCCATCGGGACCATTTTCCTACGTTCGAGCCGATTCTGGATTTCATCCATCCGATCGAACATTTGCACAAACTTTCTCAAGCGCTTGAACCAAATCGTGATGCAGCTTGGCGCCAGACGAAAGAATGGATCCGGGAATGTTGGCATGGCAATGTCTCCGAAGTCATCGGCATCCTGAAGGCAACACAGATTGCCATCGGATTGCCACCAGACGACCTAGACGATACGGATCCCCGCAAAATACTGCACGAGACAATTCGATATTTGAGCAACAATGTGTCCCGCATGAATTACCCGGAGTATCGGCGGCAAGGATTGCCGATCACCAGCTGCTTGATCGAATCACAGATCAAGGAGATGAATCATCGGATCAAAGGCACAGAAAAATTCTGGAACGATGGGGACGAAGGTGAAGCGATTCTTCAAGTCGTCACGGCCCTTCTGAGCGATGGCGACCAGCTTGGCGATCATTTCCAATCCCGCCCAGGCAGTCCGTACGATCGCACATCTACCCCCAAAAGAGCCGCAGCAAAACATTAAGCTTCATGCACCCCTACAACTAAAGAGCGGCATGCAGGGCGCAGGATCAGGCGCTGAGGGGCATGTCCTAAGAATCGTTAGCAGGCATTGAAGAGATCGTACTCGTAGTCACGGCGCAGCCCGCTGCTCGTACTCCTACTCGAACGGTGCACCATTCACCGAACCCATACCGGCCCAAAGACATCGACCGCCGCTCAGATTGGTGCGATGGCCTGGAAGGGGCGATGCTCAAGCAGGATTCCGCAGCAGGGGAAAGCGGCACCGCCAAAGGAGATGGCGATCGGTGCATGCAATGCATGGAAACGAATGCGGGAACAGAAGGCAGGAACTGCCGTGCAACACCATCAAGCGAATTGGCGCCCGCTTGGACTAATGCTCACACCCCCAGAAAGAAAGCCATGCAAACGAAATCATCTTGATCGATCCAGCCACTGCGCATGAATCGATCTTGAAAGATTGCAAGAATCTGCTCTAATCTTGGGAGGCAGGGTTCGTCGTTTCGTCCGTCTGCTGCGAGCGTTGAATTGCTTCATAGACCTCGCGACGGTGGACGGGTACTTCGCGGGGAGCTTCGACTCCTAAACGGACCTTGTCGCCCCGGATTTCAACGACCACAATGGTGATGTCGTTGTTGATGACGATGCTCTCGTTTTTCTTGCGAGATAGTACTAACATCGGACCCTTCCTTTGGCTGATGGCCAACGGCCGATTCCTGGGAGCGGACGCTCGGCGTGCTTTAAGCGGGAACATACGGACTGAGTGCCAAGCTAATAAGCATGGCATCTAACTTCACTCTACGCACAAAATAGGGCGAGTCAAGAATTCTGGTCCGGAAGTTGCTCTTTTTTGGGACTTTTTTATTCCGATTTAGCCGTATATTCTGCCGAATTGAGGCTGTTTCCGCCTTTCTCGATGTCTTTCTTACCAAATCGGCTGCATGAACTCGGCTCGACCTGGCACTTGGATTCCGACGCTAGCAACCTGGTTGGGCCATCTTTCGGTGATCGTCTTGTTGGCGGCAACAGGAGTACCGGGGATCAATGAATCCCACTACCTGCCGAAGGCGAAGCACTTTTGGGATCCTACATTCGCCCCGCGCGACTTGTTCCTGACTTCCCATGATTCGCATTTCCTGACAAGTGCCACGGCTGGGCTTCTGACGGTAACGCTCCCTCTGGCTGTCGTTGCTTGGCTGGGGCGATTGGCCGCCTGGTCCTTCATGGCGTTTGCGTGGGGACGTTTGACGCGTTGCGTGGGAATGGTCTGGTGGCAGAGTTGGATCGCGCTGGCCGGCTGGTACGTGGCCAACCATTATGGCCACTGGGCTGGGGAGTGGTTCTTGGGAGGGTTCGAAGCCAAAGCCGTGGCCTATCCCTCGGTGGTGATGGCTATGACCTACGTGGTGCAGGGCCGTTGGACATGGGTATGGCCCTGGTTGGGATTCGCAGTTGCCTGGCACCCTGTGGTCGGTGGGTGGGCCGGTTTGTCTACGGGGCTCGTCTGGTGGTGGGAAAACCGCCGCGAATTGTGGTCAGCGCTGCGGGGGCAGATGCTGCCACTGGTCATTGGAACATGCCTGGCGCTGATCGGTATCGTGCCGGCACTTGGGGGACTGGGTAGTCCGAATCGCGAGGGAACCATCGTGGCTTCGCAAGTCCAAGTCTACTATCGGTTGGCCCACCATCTTTGTCCCCGGTTGTTTGCGCCCGAGCGCCACTGGGCGGCTGCAACGACGGTCGTGCTGTTTCTGACCAGCAGTCTTCTCATGATGCGTGGCAGGCCTCTGCAGGACCAGGACGGTGCCGCGTGGAAGGGATCGGTACGCCTTGTTGCAGTTTGCTGGACATCGGTGGGGATAGCGCTCATCGGCCTACTGGTCGATGCGTTGATGTCGGACGACAGGTTGCCGACCTATCAACCGGAAATCGCCTCCCAAATTCTGCGTTTTTATTGGTTTCGATGGTCCGATGTGGCCGTCCCGTTAGGGATAGTGGTGGCGACCTGGTTGGTCGCCCGATCGGCTGGGGCAGATCGTTGGTCGGTCCTCGATTCAACAGGAAACAACCAACGGCCGAAAACCGACCGGCGTCGTCACGCGTCGGTGGTGGGCGTTTGGTGGTCTGTGGGGGCGGTGGTGGCAATAACGTTGGGAGTCGGGCGGATCCAACATCAGCGCTGGAACGAGGACGTCGCGCCGGCGGATCGCCTGGTGGCCACTCCACCGGGCCCTCATGCCGCAGCAACCGACCGTCTGGTGGACTGGATCGCGGTTTGCACATGGATTCGCGAGAATGCCCCGACCGACTCGCTGTGGTTGACGCCGAAATACCAGCAAACGTTCAAATGGTATGCAGGTCGATCCGAGGTGGTGAACTGGAAGGACGTCCCGCAGGACAACCGTTCGGTCATCGAGTGGTTTCGCCGGATTCGGCGGTGCGAGCCACCGCGGGACGCCCGCGGGAAGCTGCGGGGCTGGACGACAGACGAGTTGCTGGATCTGGCTGCCGAGTACGACGCCCAATGGATCCTGGTCGATCGATCGATTCAGCAGAATCCACCGCTTCTCGAAATCCGGTATCCCATCGACATCGACAACCGGTCATTTGCCGTCTTTTTCGTGGACTCGCAGCAGATCGAGAAACGCCAGACAAACCGAGAAGCTCCGGTCACGTCGACACAGACGGCCCAGTAGATCGAACCAGTTGTCCGAAAGACGTTCAACTGCCGTGGCGAGCTTGCCGCAGTGAGGTAACCGTGGAAATGAGAACGGCCGCGAGATGCTATCTCGCGGCCGTCGGAATTTGAGCGGGAGCGTCAAGGGACCTGGGAGCGAATCGGAACTCAATCCAATTGGCACACCCGGGCCGCCGAGTTATTGCAGCATTTTCTCTGCCAGCCTGTTGACGCGGGCGATCTTGAGGTCCTCGGGTTTCTCAACCGAGTAAACCGCAACTACCTTGTTCTCGTTGCCCAGAACAATGGTGATTGCTGCATTTGGATCGAGCGAGTAATTCTCCGGTCCCGTCGTCACATCGTTGGGAACGACGAACGGAATCTGCTCAACACCAGCTTCGGCAGCCAGTTTCTTCGCCTCGGCTTCGGCCTTCTCTTTGGATTCTCCCAGTACGCAAACAAATGCTCGCAACTGAGCATCTTCGTGCCCCCGTACGGCGGCATCTAACCGCTTGGCCAGCTTCACAACGACCGGATCGGTAGTGCGAGTGAAGACAATGACTTGGGGACGCGATCCGTTCTTGCAGCGGTAGCACAGGTTCTCACCTACAGGTACTTGATCCGATTCTGCGCCAGCGCATTTGGTGACATAAAATGCGCCCAGAGGATCGCCGCTCTTCAATCCGTGCTTCGCTGCCTTTTTCTTTCCGGCTTCCTGTGCGATTGCAGCACTCGACACGACCAACACCAAAACAGTCAACCAACTTGTCCATCGCTTCATACTTC
This sequence comes from Planctomycetota bacterium, assembly GCA_003695565.1. Taxonomy (GTDB): domain Bacteria; phylum Planctomycetota; class Planctomycetia; order Pirellulales; family Pirellulaceae; genus Aureliella. Next base: position 4,720 of record RFIQ01000013.1, read on the forward strand.
GACTCCCTGCTAAACCAGCACTAGAAAACCAACCACACACCCCTCATTATCGCATTCGCCAGCGCCAAGAGAATCCCCTGCCAGCTACCTTTCCAGACATTTCTTCAATGAGTACACGGTGGCGGCGCGCCCGGCGCGAGCGATCGAGGTGGTCAGGGGGATCTCCTTGGGGCAAACGGCGACGCAATTTTGGGCATTGCCGCAAACCTGGATGCCCCC
>RFIQ01000113.1 GCA_003695565.1 Planctomycetota bacterium
CCATGCTGCCGCCAGTCGCCCAAACATCTTCGATTGTCGTTGCTCTATGTTGCTGGCTGTGGGTAGGAACCTCGTTGCTGCGGGAACGCCGACAGCATGATCGACGTCGAGTGACATCGTCGCCGAACGGACTCGGTCAACGCACCTCCAGCGACGAACATGCCGGCCTGAGAAGCGATGATCTGACAGACCGCGGCAATCATCTCGCCTCCTTGCAAGAACCTGCCGCCCCGCCAGCGAGCAAAGAAGCCGAGACGATGGACCTTCCAGCTTCCCTGGCCGTGTCCGACCAACAGCCCCTCACGGTCACCACTTACTCGCACGTGACCCGTTCGAATCTCAGTTCTCAAGCCGGCAAAGCCGGCAGCACCGGCTCCCGAGGGAGTAGCTGTTCCAGCCCCGATGAGGCGCTGAGGATCCAAACGGTTTGCGAACGTTTGAGCAATCATCCTGCGTTCGATTCGAACCTGGTTCAGATCGTAGAAAAGGAGCTGCGCTCGGCTACCGGCTCCGAACCCCAGCACGTATCTGCCGACGACCTCGTCAGTACTACGATCGGCAAGTATTCGTTGGTGCGATTGATTGGCACCGGGGGCGAAGGGGCCGTTTACGAATGCCAACCGCTGGGAGATGGCCCCCGGGTGGCTCTCAAACTGTTGGCCGAAGCAGCGGGGTACGAGCGTTTTCGCCGTGAGATGCGTCTGGTCCAGCATTTGGCACATCCCAATATCGTCGTCTGCTACGACTTTGGCATTTTCCTGGACCGCCCTTACTATGTGATGGAACTGCTCCAGGGACCCAACCTTTATGAATTGATCCGCGACCAGGGACCGATGAAATGGGAGCGTGCCCTAGCATTGATCCGACAAGCCGCCTCGGCACTCAACCAGGCGCACCAGCGCGGCCTTGTGCATTGCGATGTCAAGCCGGGCAATCTGGTCCTGCACGGAGACCAATTGAAATTGATCGATTTGGGATTGGCGGGACTGAATTCTGAGTTTAGTTCTCCCGATACGACGATGGGCGCTGGTCGCCTGGCCGGCACGATCGAATTCATGTCTCCGGAGCAGGCGCATGGTTCCGGACCATATGGTCCGGCCACCGACGTCTTTGGGCTCGGCGCAACTCTGTACTACCTGCTGACCGGCCGTCCCTTGGTTCCCGGCCGGAACTGGAGGGATAAACTCCTGTTTCTCCATGGCCAAGAGGAGATCGAAGTCCCCGCTATTTGCGGTTGCCCAGAGAGAATCCGCAGACTGATTTCCAGAATGACTTGCCGCGATTCCGATGCCCGACTCCCGGACATGAACACCCTGCTCGTTAGCCTGGACAACATCTTGGCGGAGGAAAGATCGATCGTCGCGCCACCCTCCGCGGTCCGGGTGCTGGTTGTCGAGGATGATGAAGACGACCTGTTTTTGACAGCGCAGATGCTGGCCCGCGCCAACCAATCCGTAGAATTCGAAACGGCTAATTGCCTGCAAATGGCCCTGTGGCAGATCGAGCGTTTGCCGGCATTCGACTTGATCCTGGCCGATTTGCATCTCCCCGACAGTCGCGGTGTCGCCACCGTTCAGCAATTGGCGCGAGCGTGTGGTTCGGCACGCGTCGTCGCCATGTCGATCCTGGATGGCGAAGAGATGACCGATCCTTGTATCCAAGCGGGGGCCGTCGATTACATTTGCAAACACGAACTGACCGTACGACGCTTGGAGCGTGCCATTTTTGTCACGCTCAGCCGCACCACGCCTGTGCCCCCCAAGGACTGAGGCAACGGCGAGCCTTACGATACAGTTACCGACACCGCAATACTCGCTGGAATGCGGACGGAAAAAGCCCATCGATGTCTGGCCCCGCTCCTGGCTTCAGCTATCTTCTCATCCGCTGGCTCGGCGCCTATGATGCTCGGTTGTTGATGTCGGTCGAACATGTGGATCCATACGTCAAGGAGAAGAATTCATGTTGCCTCGTTTCGGGACCTGCGCGGGTTGGCTGTTGGGATTCGGCCTCGTTGTGTGCGGCGGCGTCGCACAGGCTCAATCGGTATCCACCTGGCCGACGTTTCGTGGGGCCGATCGCTCGGCCGTTGCACCCGACACGGGCCTGGCGAACACCTGGCCGGAACATGGTCCCCCTCTGGTATGGCGTACGCAGGGCATTGGTCGCGGATATTCATCGCTGGCGATCGATGCAGCGCGCATGTTTACGATGGGAGACACCCTGCCCGGCGAGTCGACCGACGACGAGTTCCTGCTTTGCCTGGACAGAGAATCAGGTGCAGTTAGTTGGAAATCTCGTACTGGCCCCGCATGGAACAAGGGACAACAGTCCTGGCAGAGCTCGCGCAGCACGCCGACCATCGACGGTGATCGCGTCTATGCCCTGACCGCCTTTGGCGAACTGATTTGTTTTGACCTTCGAGGAGACGAACTTTGGCGACGCCACTTGAAGGAGGACTTGGGCGGCAAGAAGGCAGATAGTTGGGGATACAGTGAATCGCCAACTATCGATGGCGAACGTCTGATCTGCACCCCCGGCGGCCCGCAGGCCACGATGGTCGCGCTGGACAAACGATCCGGCGAAGTCATTTGGACAGCCCAACGGCCCGAGGATCGGGGGGCCGGCCATGCGTCCATCGTGCAATCCGAGATCAATGGCCTCAAAGTATACGTGCAAACCACAGGCAGCGGAGCGATGGGCGTTCGCGCCTCGGATGGGGCGCTGATGTGGACCTACGATATCCCCCGCACCACAGCCGTTATCCCCACGCCCATCGTTGCCGGTGATCTGGTGTTCTTCACCGCCGGCTACGGTCTGGGTGGTGCCCTGTTGCGACAGATTCCCCATGAAGACGGAACGGTCGGCGTCGAGGAAATCTACCCGAACAATCCGGACCTCCAGAACAAGCATGGCGGAGTAGTACGCCTGGGGGACTACATTTTTGGCGACAAAGACGCTCGCGGAACACCATTTTGCGCAAGAATGATGACCGGTGAAGTCTTGTGGGTCGGTCGTGGTGCCGGTCGCCAATCGGCCAGCGTGGTGGCTGCTGACGGAAAACTGTATCTGCACTACTCCAACGGTACCATGACCATGGTCAAGGCGTCTCCGGAAGCCTTCGAAGAATTGGCCGCTTTCAAAATTCCCGACACCGGGGACAGACCATGCTGGGCCCACCCCGTCGTCCTCGATGGGCACTTGTATTTACGCGAAGACAACCAGGTTTTGAAGTACGACCTGCGACAACCGTAACGCGGCCCTTGTCGATCATCAGTCCAGGCCGGCGAACTTCCGGCCAACGACGGGACCAGTTTCGACGGCGCATGGAGTGTATATCCGTTCTTCGATAGCGGATCGATCCTTGTCAGCGACCGACAAGGCGGCCTGTTTGTCCTGGGGATGTCCACCCATGTACCCGAGCCTGGCTCCGCCGTTCTGCTCACGGCCGCCGTGGCCGTCATGATGTCTCGCCGCCGCCGTAGCGTTTCTTGACGGTCCTCACCGCAAGAACCGATTCCTGACCTGGCAGATATCACCCCGACCTCACCGCGCCGTCAATCTGACATCTTGCAGTGGAGCAACGGATGCGTCACAGCCCGCTGGGAAAGTTCATTTCTGCCGTCTGCCGGATTGTTGGCTTGTTCCGCAGGAACCGTTTTTTCCAGGGAAACGAGCCGAGAGCTCTGTTCTCGGGCTTTCTGCCGTCCCTTCTTCGCCGCTCATGTGGCACGCAACATGCGAGAGTAGGACTGGTACGCGAGGCAAGGAGGAATGGCCGCGCAGTCTGATGGAGTAGCCCCCCGGAACTTCAGTCCGCCTCGGCCGGCGAACTCTCACAGCAAGGGATTCTGTACCATGTTGCGCACAACTACCATTTCCGCTTCCTTGACCCTGGCCGCCGCACTGGCGTTTGCCCCTCAGTCGGCACATGCTCAGTTTGGATTCGGCTACGGGCACAGCTATGGCCGCGCCCACGCACAGTTGCACCAGGACTTGGCCCACCGCGAGTTTCATCGCCAGCAGCACCACGATTTGGCGCACCAGTACCCCATGACCCACCTGGATCATTTTCGTTTGCACCAGGATTTGGATCATGACCGATTCCACGACGCGCTGCGGCATCAGCAGTTCCACATGAGCGTTCCGCGCAGCACCCTGTACGGCCCCACGATCATCGGTCGGCCGGGATGCTCCACGTATCGTCGCGGCGTCACGTTTGGCTATTCGCCGTTCGGGATGTCACTGCGGCTGGGATTCTGACACGCTGGGAGAACCCCGCGACTCCATCATCGGGACACTGCCTCGGGGCCCAAGGATGGATCAACCGGCTTCCACGACTGGCGGTCGGCGGTGTTTCACACGCCGCCGGCCGCTTTTTCGTATTGCTTCGTATTGCACCACCTAACACAGAGCGCGACCACCGGGGAGGCAGTGCATAGAAAACGCCTCTGGCTTGTATTAAGATCTCCTTGGACCCACTTTCCTTTCCCCATATCCACCTACCGATCCATGCAGCATGCACTCAACCGTCGCCAGGCAGTGCGGCGTTCGCTGACCTCGTTGGGCGCTCTGGCGTCCGTGGGCTTGCACAGTTCCCTCCCGGCCGGCTCGCCCTCGCGCAGCGTGTTGCAAAGGCCGGGTGTCGGTGCGATCGGATTGCGTTACCAGGGCAGCGTCATTGCGCATAAGGCTGCCATGTATGGTGACATCGTGGCCGTTTGCGACGTGGACAAGAACGTCCGCGATCCGGTCAAGGCGGCATTCGGCAGCACGCCGCGGGACTATGAGGACTATCGCGATCTTCTCCGTGACAAGAATGTGGATGTAGTCACGATCGGTACGCCCGACCATTGGCACACCAAGATGGTCATCGATGCGTGCCGATCCGGCAAAGACGTCTACTGCGAGAAACCGTTAACCTTGACGATCGACGAAGGCAAATTGTTGTCCCGTGTAGTGCAACAGACGGAGCGCGTCGTCCAAGTCGGCTCCTGGCAGCGCAGCGATCACCGTTTCCGGCAGGCTGTGGAGATGGTCCGGGCCGGCCGCTTGGGGAAACTGCAGCGCGTCGACGTCGTGTTGGGTAAGAACGTTACGGGTGGCCCGTTCGAGGTGCGCAAAGTGCCACGGCATCTCAACTGGGACCTGTGGCAGGGCCAGACGCCCGATGTTCCCTACATCGAGGAACGCTCGCATTACACCTTTCGCTGGTGGTACGAGTATTCCGGCGGGCAGATGACCGATTGGGGGGCCCACCATATCGATATCGCGCAGTGGGCGATCGGCGAATACCCGGTCGAGATCGATGGCCGAGCCACCATGCCCGATGTTCCCGACGGCTACAACGTCGCCACAGATTTCCACGCCACCTATCGCTACCCCTCGGGCGTGGTGATGACAGTCAGCGACACGGGGCGTAACGGCATCCTGTTCACCGGCGATGCGGGGCGGATATTCGTCAACCGTGGCACGCTTAGTGGTCGCCCGGTGGAAGAATTGGACTCGCACCCTCTTCCACCGCAGGACTGGAAGCTGTATCCGCACGATAATTTCGAGCGTCCGCTGCGGGCCGGCAAACTCGATGCGATTATCAATCACATGGGGAATTTCTTCGATTGCGTGGCAACCCGCCATCCACCTCTCTCGGACGTCGTCAGCCAGCATCGCAGCGTCAGCACGTGCCACCTTGGAAACATATCAATGCACCTGGGTCGGCCGCTGACCTGGGATCCGCAGCGCGAGGAATTCCCTTTGGACGCGGAAGCCAATCGCATGCTGCGTCGTGAGCAGCGTGCCGGTTACGAAATCGCCTGAACCAACATCCCAACCGCTTCGCCAGATCCGATTCCGTCCTGGGGCGTCCCGGGGGATGGAATGCGCACGGCGGTTGTGATACCCTGCGGACGGATTGTTCAGCCGTTGTGGTTTCTCCCTCAGGTGTGTTGCAATATGTCGGGTGACAAAGTATTGATCGTGATCGGCGATGCATCGGAAGTCCTGGACACGATGTATCCCTATTACCGGTTGCAGGAAGCGGGGTTGACCCCCGTGGTGACGGCTCCGGAGAAACGGCGGTACCAAATGGTGCTGCACGAAGTCAAACCGGGCTGGACGATCACCAAGGAATGGGAGGGCTATACCATCGAATGCGATGTGCCCTTCGCGGAAGTGCACGAAGAGGAGTACGTTGGTATCTTCTTCTCGGGTGGTCGGGCGCCGGAGTACATCCGCTACGATGAAAACCTGGTGCGCATCACCCGGCATTTCTTCCAGACGAACAAGCCTATCGGATGCGTGTGTCATGGGGTGGAGATCCCGGCCTACGCCGATTGCGTGCGTGGCCGGCGGATGGCCACTGTGCCCAAATGCCGATTCGACCTGGAGGTCTGCGGTGGGATTTTCGTCGATGCACCTTGCGTCATCGATGGCAATCTCTTCAGCGGTCGCACCTTTCACGACAACGGGCATTTCGTCGGCCCATGGATCGAAGCATTGCTGAAGTACAGTGGCAGTTGCCAACCCTCAACCGCCTCCTCCCTGCCACAGGCTGGCGCGAGGCCCTAGGATCTGACAGGCTCGCGTAACCCAGCGCCGACCAATCAGAGGATCTGGCGGCGACCTGAGAATGGTCAGAATTGGGGATACAACGATGATCGAGTACACTCCGTCCCTGCATCAGTTTCCCGCCGCTTCGCGACTGCCGACGCCTGGTTGCATGCGATGGCGAACGACCGGTTTTCGAGCCGCTGCCGGCATTTTCCTGTGGTGGTGCCTGCTGGGCATTGTGGTGGCGCAAACACCGCGCGACGGGAAACGGTCGGAGCAGGGACCGGCGCGGCAGCCACCGGATGTGGCAGGCAATGAACAAGTGGCGGAGATACTGCGGACGTTTCAACCGCGCGGCGTGATGTCGGACGGTTCGCAGCCGACACCACCCGAAGATGCGCTGAAGACATTCCGCTTGAAGCCAGGCGTGGAAATCGAACTGGTCGCAGCCGAACCATCGATCTCGCAACCCCTGCATGTCAGTTGGGATTCGCGCGGTCGCATGTGGGTGGTGCAATACCGCCAATACCAGTATCCGGCCGGACTGAAAGTCGTGCGGTTCGACCAACACTTGCGGGCCGTGTTCGATCGCGTACCTGACCCTCCACCGCACCATGTTCCCGGCCAGGACGTGGTGACAGTGTTCGAAGACGACGACGGCGATGGGCGTTACGACTCGCATCGCGATGTGATCCGGGGGTTGAATATCGCCACCAGTGTGGCGGTGGGCCGGGGAGGCATCTGGGTGCTCAATCCACCTTACTTGCTGTTCTATCCGGACGCCGATGGCGACGCCGTGCCGGACGGATCCCCCGAGGTGCATTTGCGAGGATTTGGCTTGCAGGACACGCACTCGGTGGCGAACAACTTGACCTGGGGGCCGGACGGATGGCTGTACGGCGCCAATGGCAGCACCACGGCTGGCACCGTCAGCTCGGCGGCCACACCGGGCATCGCATTTCAAGGTCAATGCATTTGGCGGTATCACCCGACGACCCAGGTGTTCGAAATCTATGCGGAGGGCGGCGGAAATACGTTCAGCCTGGAGATCGATGCCGCCGGTCGCGTCTTCTCCGGCCACAACGGCGGAAATACGCGCGGATGGTATTACCCGCAAGGCAGCTATTCCGCCAAGAACTGGGGCAAACACGGGCCGCTGACCAACCCATACGCTTTCGGCTACTTCCAACCGATGCCCATGCAGGGAGACCCGCGCAGGTTCGCGCAAGCATTTGCAATCTACGAAGGCGGTCTGTTTCCCGCTGATCCTTACCACGGCAGCATTATTGCGCCCAATTCGTTGCAAAACCTGGTGTGGCACAGCCGCCGATTGCGGAACGGATCCTCGTTTCGAACGGTCGATCTGGACAACTTGCTCGAATCGAGCGACCGATGGTTCCGGCCCGTGCATGTCGCCATCGGTCCCGACGGAGCCATCTACCTGGCCGATTGGTATGACACGAGGTTGAGCCACGTTAGCCCGTTGGATGACTGGCACAAGGAGAGTGGTCGCATCTACCGCCTGTTCCCCACCGGGCAACCGCCGCGGAACGACGCCGGTGATTTGACTCAGCAGTCGGCCGAGCGACTCATGGGCTTGCTCGACCACCCGAACAGATGGGTGCGCCGTCAGGCAGCGCTGGAAATGGGTTGGAGAAACCTGGGATCGGCAGAAGTCCAAGCCAGCTTGCTCGACCGGATCCACCAGCAAGATTCCTTGGACGCGTTGTGGGCCCTGCACCTGGTCGGCGGTTTGTCCGGCCAGCGGGTCGGCGAATTGCTGCAACACCGCTCGGCCGACATCCGTCGCTGGGTGGTACGTTTGCTGGGGGACCGACATGAGGGGCACCCCGCCTTGATCGATCTGGCCCGGGAGGAGCCCGACGTGGAGGTCCGCAGCCAATTGGCCGCATCGGCTCGGCGAGTCGATGCCCGCACCGGATGCGGAATCGTCCGCGGTTTACTCCAACACGACTCGGATGTCAGCGACCCGCACATGCCGTTGATGCTGTGGTGGGCGATCGAATCGCACGCGGAAGACTTCCAAGCCGTGGCGCAATTGCTGTCCGACTCGCTGGTGTGGCAGCGGCCGTTGATGCGTGCAGCGGTAACCGAGCGGCTGATGCGGCGGTACGCGGCTACGGGACGCGCCGAGGATTTGCAACGCTGTGTGCGGCTGCTCGAACTCGCACCCACCGCCGAGGATCGGCACTTGCTGGTCGGCGGCTTCTACAAAGCCTACCAGGGTCGCACGATGCCCCCGTTGCCCACCCCATTGATCGAGGCGCTGGAGGAGTACCGGCGGGCCAACGGAGACCAGGGGTTGATCCTAGCAATCGAACAAGGCGATGCATCGGCATCACGACGCGGCTTGGATCTGCTGCGGTCGCCCGATACCGAAGTGGCGATGCGCATCGAGCTGGCAGCCGCGTTCGGGAGGCGGCGTTACGACCCGGCGGGCGGGGTGCTGCTGTCGCTGGCACTCGGTCAATCGACCGATGAACCGGCCCTGCGCCGCGTGGCGCTGCAGGCGCTGGCCAGCTACGATGGGGAAGAGATCGGCCGACGGTTGGCAGCCGCTTTCGCCGGACCGATCTCCGCCGAGCACGGGCTGCGCGATACCGCTTGCCGCACCCTGGCCGCGCGGGCACCCTGGGCGCTGGCCCTGCTGACCGAGATCAACCAGTGGCGAGTCAAACCAACCGACGTGCCGCCGGACGTCGTGCAACGATTGAGAACCTACCAGCAACCGGAGTTGGTTGCGGCCGTGGTGCAGGCTTTCGGCAGTGCCCCGTCCGTCGATTCGCCAGAGAAGACGGCGGAAATCAATCGCCTGCTCGAACTGGTCCGCAGTCGCCCGGGAGATGCGACACGGGGCCGGGCGGTTTTCCGACAGCGTTGTGGCACGTGTCATCGTCTGTTCGGCGAAGGGGAGTCGATCGGACCGCCCCTGGACCATTACGATCGCCGAAACCTCGAATTTTGGTTGACGGCCATCGTCGCGCCCAGCCTGGAAATTCGCGAAGGCTTTCAATCGTACTTGGCACTGACCACCGATGGTCGGGTGGTCACGGGAATGGTGGCCGCCCAGGACGTCCATACAATCACGCTGCGCACCGCCGACAGTCAATTGATCGTACTGCCGCGCGACCAGCTCGAACAGTTCCGGGCGATCAATACATCGCTGATGCCTGACAATATACTGAGTCAACTTACCGAACAGGAGATCGTCGACTTGTTCGCCCACTTGACGGCTGAGCTCGCGCCGGGAACGAGCCACTGACCGGCAGCAACGAGGATAGACGCAGGAGAAAGCATGCCCGTGACGAGGCCCTGCGACGGCGAGGCGGCACGTCCCCGCGAGGCAATCCTGGAGAAGGCTCCTCGGTGGAGAGACCTCTTCGAAATTCGCTTGTGGTATGCTGATGGTTCGTCGCCCGCCGGAGGCTGGCGACTGGAACCGGATACGATCATGGATTTTTTTCAGCTTTGAAGAACCGAATGAGGATGCACCATGATGTACATTTCGATACGTCGCACTGGCCTGGCAGCGTTGCTGGGATTCTCGTGGCTGCTGATCGCAACCGCTTCTCCGGCTCAGGGCCAGCGAACACTGGGCCACATCGAGCGATTGACGCCGGAGCTGAGTCGTCTCGTTCCGGAGGGGACACAGATCGAGGTATTGGCGGACGGTTTTACGTGGTCCGAAGGGCCGGTTTGGGTGGGGGGTGATGATGGTTACTTGTTGTTCTCCGACATCCCGCGGAATACCATTTTTCGCTGGGATCAGTCGGGAGAAGTCAGCGTGTTCATGCACCCCTCCGGATATACGGGCGTAACGTATTACGGATTGGAGCCCGGGTCGAACGGACTCCTGCTGGACCGGCATGGGCGGCTGGTGATGTGCGAGCACGGGGATCGACGGCTGAGCGTGTTGACCGAGCGTGGCGGCAAGATGACGCTAGCCGATCGATACGACGGCAAGCGGTTGAACAGTCCCAACGATGCAGTGCTCAAGAGCAACGGTGACATCTACTTCACCGATCCGCCCTATGGGCTGCCCCAGCGATTCACCGACCCACGCCGGGAATTGCCGTTCTGCGGTGTGTACCGTCTGAGCAGTGATGGCACACTGACGCTGCTTACCAAATCAATCGAACGGCCCAACGGAATTGCGTTCTCGCCGGACGAGAAAACGCTATACGTGGCGCAGTCGAATCCGGAGCAAGCGAACTGGACTGCCTTTCCGGTCAAGCCCGATGGCACGTTGGGCCCTGGTGAAGAATTCTACGACGTCACCGAACGTGTGGGGAAGGAACCCGGATTGCCCGATGGCATGACCGTCGACGGTGCTGGCAACTTGTGGGCAAGCGGTCCAGGAGGGATTTATGTTTTCAGCCCCCGAGGTCGTCTGCTCGGCCGATTGGTAACAGGTGAAAGGACGAGCAATTGTACGTTCGGTCCGAATGGTTGGCTGTTCATGACGGTCGACTCGTATTTGTGCCGCGTGGCCACGCAAGCACCGTAGCATCCCGCGGCGGCGGTGGATGCCCTCGGCGAAGTGCGGAGGGCGATCCACCGAGAGCCTGCCTGTCTACGCCTCCACGTCCAAATGCTGGCGTTGACTGAGAAGTTTGGCCAACGCCAGGTCGATCAGCGAGCTTGGATTTGCGCTGGCTTCACCGGGCTTTCGATCATTCTTGGGCTGGAATACTGAACTGAGGTCCAGTTTGAACCCGGACAAATCGAGCGCCACGGACCGAAGCTGCTCCGTAATTTTCTGGCGGACAATTTGCCGCAACTCGCTGTCGCGCAACAGATCTTCCTTGCTGAGCGTGATCGTATGGTCGGCCGCGCTGAGTTCGATCCCATCCTTATTCTCGTTGGCGGACAAGGCTTGACCGTCTAGTACCAGGTTGACGAGTATCTGGTATCGCTTGGCCGTATCCTCCACGGACTGAAGTTTCGCATCGTTCCCCGATGAGGAGGTTTGATTGTTTTCGGCGTCGGGAGTAGTGCCTGAGCCGGCGGCTCCGCTGCCATCACTGGTGCCGCTCGATCCGCTGGTCGATTGAGTTTCACTGGATGGTGATTCCGCAGGACCGCTGGAGGAAACCGGGCTGTTGATCTTGACTGTCTTTGTCTTTTCTTTGCCGTTCGACTTCGTATAAGTGTAAGAGAGAGAAGTGGAGGCAATTTGCATGGTAACGCCCTTTTGTAAAACAGGCTGTAACTCAAGAAGTGAGAATCGGTTGGAGCGACGCGGGCGTTCGTCGCAATCTCCAACTTAAACATATGTCAAAACCGCTGGCCAGCGTTGTCACAAACCAAATGAACACAAGAAAATCTAGCTGCAGGGCCATTCATTTTCAACAACTTGCTACAGACGAACTTTACATTAACCATGGCGTGCCTGCAGCAACGCATTGTCCTAACGCAGACGCGACTTAGAACAAACCGAAGGGGACTGGTTGCCCCTCACCCAGCCCCCTTCGGTCTTGCAGCGACGCGACAGCCAGAGCCTGCACGCGTCAATCGACCGGGTGCAGGGCGGCGACCGGCCGCGCCGGGTCCCGTTCCGTTCATGCCTGTATGCCGAACGATTGCCATCCTGGACCGGATCTGATATCCGGCGTGGCTGACGCAAACGACTCGGTCAAATTGGTGCTAGTGGCATCGGCTCGCCCACACCTGGCGATCGCAAACGGCCAGCATCCGGTGCTCGGTCAAGTCTGCGTTCCGGGTTCCCGGCGTAAGCTCGCAGCCTGCGATCGAGGCATGGCGACGCATGGCTAGCAGGATGCTTACCCCGCCTCTTGAACTTGACGGAGCACTAGGCATTCAGATCCAACCCTTGCCGCTGGCTGAGAATCTTGGCCAGCGCCAAATCGATGAAGGATCCAGGATCACTGAATTGCGGGCGATCGTTGCGGCGGTTGGCGCCGAAAAAGGAGCCGAAATCGAGCTTGAACCCCGACAGATCCAGTGCCACCGTTTTGATCTGCTCTTTGATTTTTTCGCGGATGACGCGGCGCAATTCGGGATCCTTTTGCAGATCTTCTTTCGACAGCTCGATCGATTGATCGCCTGCTTGCAGTTGCACGGAATTGTCATTCTCCGATGCAGTCAGCGGACTTCCGTTCAGCACCAGATCGACGATGACATTGATCTTTTCGGAATCATGAGTGAGCGAGGAAGTCTCGGTTGCCTGATCCGCTTCCCCGGCGGATGAAGTCGATTCTGACTGAGGATCTGCGGAACTGGGTTCTTGGTGAACCGAGTCTTGTTCCGTCGTCGTATTCGATTGGGAACTCGATTCGGCGGTGGCATTGGCATTCTTTTCATGCCCCTTCTTCAGGCCTGGATTAGACGTTTCCTCATTTTCCGGGCTTGGGGGCTTGCCCGCCTCGTCAGACTTGCCTTTTCCAGAATTGCTACTTGCATTCCTGTTTACCGTGAGGTAGATACTGCTGCGAGAAACCGAAAGGCTGGAAATACTCATGGGCGCAACTCCGAATGGGGGGAATCTAGCTGAGACAGAAACGGGCGTTTGATTCGCTCGCCATCTGAAACGCAGCTCTGAATCGGTCTCTGGGCAAATTCTATTTTCGGAAATCGCATTTTCTCTTCTTCTAACCGTGCGGACGAATCGGGCTGCGGCTTGTGTCAACGCAGCATGATTCCTTGCCAGCCTCCTGCGCGATAAGCCTTGCATAGCGGATCGCGTTGAGAAGCGCTTCGCGCGGTAGCGCAGCGGACGGCATGAAATGACCGTGAACTCGCCGCTTCCGGAGGGAATCGGTGGAGATTAGAATAGTCCTATCGATTTCGGATCATGATGCCTTAGCGAGGCCAGAAATCTTTGCGTCGCGAGAAGTTGGAGAACGACTTAATGTCCATTGTCCGTTGGTTTTCCTTAGCTGCAGCAGTCTGCTGCGCGTTCGTACAACTCAACGTGTCTTCACACGCCGCGGATCGTCCCAACATCCTGTTCATCGCAGTGGACGATCTGCGTCCACAGCTTGGATGTTATGGGCGTCGCCAAATGCATTCGCCCCACATCGACGCCTTGGCCTCCCGTGGCGTACTGTGCGAACGGGCATATTGCA
>RFIQ01000114.1 GCA_003695565.1 Planctomycetota bacterium
ATCGTTTCCGGCGATGTTTCGATAACGAACAGGATTCGCATCGGCTCGTGGATCTCGACCATCTGAGCCGACAGTCCCGGCCGACTATCACTGCCCGCCCCCGTCATCACTCCGGCCAGGCCGGCCAGGTTGTGGGGCAGCTTGGATCCGCAACCGTAGCCTTCGTTGTCTACGGTGGAAAAGTAATATTCGAGATTGATACCCGCGCAGACAGGAATCGCCGCACTTAGGATCCGTGTCAGGATAGTGGCTTCCTCGTCATCGATCCCAGGATCATACGATGTCAGAAATGCACGCCGGTCCAGATACAATCCGCGGCTCCACTCGCGACGTCCCACGAAGCACAAAGCATCCGTTGCGTGATTGTATTCGGGCCGCGCCTGGGACAGATCTTCGGCTCGTTGTTCCACATGCTGCAACGCCTCTGCATAACCCAAGTCCAGCGGAGCCGATTCGAATCGTCGACACCGCTCGTGCGCATTGCGGGCTCGCGCATCATGAATACTGCGTTCCATTCGGCGAAACAGAGCGCGATGGGTTCGTGGCAGGAGGTCGAGATCGAAGTATTCGACTTCGTCGTTGCACGTATTGTGATACGCCCCCAGGAACCGTACATCCTCGGGGATCTCGATCCCCGCCTGCTGGACCAATCTTCGGACGCGGGGATCGTTGGCCATGGCCGCGAACGCGCGAGCGTTGGGACCACCACGGCCACCACTGCATGCGCCGCAGTTGTAGGCAGACTCATGGGGGTTGTTCATGCTGCTGCTGCCATGCCCGACAAACAGAATCAACGGCGAAAAGTCCCGCACCAATCCGATATCTTGCAACGTGCGCTGGACGATCTGAGCCATCTCTTCCACCGTGTACCCCTGGGCATCTTCATCCGGGCCCGGTTCCGGAGTGAACCGCTCGATCCGCAATTCGGTTGCGGGCGGATTGACGAACGAACCGAACAATTCCCTCATGCGTGCCGTCAAACGCGGCGCCAAGATGCGAGCCACCAAGGGGAAGGTGGCCAACGATCCGAGCACACCGGTCAATGCCCCGCCCAACAGCGTGCGGGAGCGGGAGTGCAGGTAGTGCGTAATGCGACCGAGCAACTGCCGCCTTTGCGAGCGCCGTTGGCTGACATCGATGGCGGAGAACATCGGCTCCTCTTGGACATAATGGTCGGGAGTGATGACGATCGGGCACAAGGGGCGAAAATGCGCTTCGGTCGCTCCCCGGTAGTACATCGCGACCGCGTAGAACCCGGCCGCACCAAATGTCTCACATTCGGGATCGACCTCTTCCAAGTGGCGGCGAAACGACTCTTCCCGGTCATCGATGCAGCAGACAACTTGATACGCGGGCCGACCGGGAGTCCGTGGCGCGGTAGGACCATCTCCCTCTACGCGGTTGTGGTTGATGATGCCGTCGAGGACCTCATTGCGGTACTTGCGCTCATAAGCAAGCTGAAAGACGCGCCGCCGCTCCAAACCATCAAAGCTGTTAATTTCCTGCAGCAACTGTCGCCACTGCTCGGACGCCAAGTGCACCAGATCTTCCGGACTCCAGCCGCGGACCTGTGCCAATTGAAAGACGGTGAATGCCTGCTGCAGTTCGGTTGCATGCTCGGGCGTCGATGGCCGATAGGTCCTGGCAAATCGCTCCCGGAGTGCGGACAAGTCTCTTTCGTGAAAGTATTGCCGAGCCATCCACTGCAATGCGTAGCGCTCCAGTGTCAGACGTACTGCCAAATATTCGACCAAACTTCCCGGGGGTGCTGGACGGGGAGTCCAGGGAGCATTCGTCTCCATTTGCCACATCAAACCAGCCCAACCACGCAAGGCCAACAGGTTCTGCAAGACGAAGTCGTCTACCGCCTCCGCGGGAACGCTGAGCCTGTCCATATTGCGTTGGATCAACTGCCACGCATCGATGCCCTCGTCCAGCACCTCCTGCATTTCCTCCCGCAACCCTTTCATCCAAGGAGGAGCAATTGCCTTGCGGCAGGAATACAAAGTGGCGAATGATCGCAGCAAACCATCCTCCCGAGCAGGTACATCCCAATCCGCGAAACCCTGATCGAGGTACGCCGCACAAAAACGAATCAGCACATCGTTTACCAGTCGGTCCGGATCGATACCGGTTTCCGAAAGGATGCCATCACGCAACCGTTGAAAACCGCTGGCCCCCGATTCTCTCGGTGCGAGAGATCGCGTTCCTGGTTGAGCGCTGAGGGACGCACCCTCGTGCGGAGAGCTACTCTGGACAGAGCGCACGCCATGCAAGCAGACCCTCCACAGAAAGCGGAGAAAGAAGGATTCCCACTGTTGCTCCGACCAGGACTCGACGCGGTGCCGCCCGAGATCTTCGAACAATTCATCCAGGATGTGGCGAGCCAGGGCCTCCGTGCCATTTCCATTGGCCCGCAAGTCCCGCATCACCCAGTGTTTCGTCTCGATGACCATATGGTCGCGCAAGGCGGGTTCGACTTCGGGACGAAACCGGTCCAGCGCGTCGGTCTCCGCGATCAGCCATTGGAGTTCCACGTCCGGCGCGATCTTGATGGGGAACTGGAGCATCGCCAACCGCAGCGAATAACGGGTGCCAAACGAGGCTACGAAGATCTCGCCCGACTCCCCCAAATCCTCCATCAGTACGGCCTGCAAATCTTCGACACGAAGCCTTCCTTGTTCGAACAGGCGGCGGAATTCTTCCTCGCTCAGGTACGGTTCGCAGCCGTACAACCTCAGCCCTTCCAGTACCGCTTGCTCGAACGGCAGCTCCTCGAAGGCATGCAACGTATTGTGATGTACGAATACGGAGATCGGACCTTGCGAGGGCAACAAGTGCGCGGCATGTTCAACGGCATGACGCAGACGTTCTCGCGATACCTTCGGCCGCATTGCGGCAGGGGATCCTTCGCTGGTTTCTCCGGTCAAGGCGGTGTTAGCTGTCATATCGAGGTAATCACTACCAAGCGTGTCAGAAATTGAAATGAAGACCAGGGATCAATCATCCTGGCATCGCTGTCTTGCGCCACGGCACCCCCGCATGGCGGGAGGATGGCAAGTCTCGATTGCCAGGCTCATGCCGGGCATGCAAACCCGTGTCATAAATCGGCAACACCATTACACCTTCCCGTCGTGTTGCGAGGGCATGCGTCCCAAGAGTCGCAAGAGACCGTCCAGAATGGTCAGCGGGTGAGGCGGGCACCCTGGGATGTACATGTCCACCGGAACGATTGTGTCGCAACCGTCGTGCTGCTCGGCATGTCCCACGAATGGCCCTCCACTGATAGCGCACGCCCCCACTGCCACCACGAACTTGGGTGCGGGAGTGGCGGCATAGGTTTTTTCCAACGCTAGCTTCATGTTCTCCGAGACCGGACCCGTGATGATCAGGCCATCGGCATGGCGTGGGGAAGCGACGATCTTGATCCCGAAACGGCCCAGATCGAACACCACAGTAGCCAGCACGTTGATATCGGCTTCGCACGCGTTGCACCCCCCTGCGCTCACCTGCCGCAACTGCAGCGAACGCCCGAAGACCCGTTGGCTCTCACGGTCCAACGCGTCCGCCAGCGTGTGCGCGCGCCCATCGCTGATCAGATCCTCACGCCGCCGCGTAGCCAGGCGAAACTCCTGCGTGAATTCAATCGCACCCTGTGGACACGCATCGGTGCAGTCATTGCAAAACAGACAACGCCCCATGTCGATCTGCAAACCGTCGTCCATTACAAACGCATCCGTCGGGCACGCCTGCGAACACTCTCGACACCCATCTTGACATTTGGATGCATCGATCACGGGCAAACCACGGAAGCGAGGTGGCAACGCGGGCAATTCTCCTTGGGGATAGGGAATCGTCCGATAGCCTTGCCGCAACCGTTCGCTGATCATCTTCAACATGACACGCCCTGTTTTGCTTCAAAAGGACTGCAGCGGAATACCGTTGGCTCGGTGCATCGCGCGGCCGTCGCACCTCGACTCACAAATCATGACCGCAATAACTCAAGTTAAAACTCTTGTTACAGAGCGGAAAATCCGATATCTGCTGGTCCCGCAATGCCATGGACAAACCGATCCAGTTGTGGAAGCTGGGATCCACGACCTGGTAATGGGCGAACCTGCCCAGTTGGTCGGTCAGAGCCACGTGGCAAATCTCTCCCCGCCAACCTTCCACGATCGCCACATGCATCGCTTCAGGCTTGAGTTTGAGCTCGTGCCAGGACTCGGACTGCGGGGCCGCCTGGCGGGTTGAGGGCAGTTCCCTCAGGACTTCACCCACAAACTCGCAAGATCGCTTAATCTCTAGATATCTCACATAGGCTCGGGCGAAGGCATCACCCGTGTGCCAGGTTGCTACCGGGATCTGCCGATACCGGAAATATCCGCTGGGAAAGTCTCGGCGGGCATCGCGATCGACCCCCGATGCCCTGCCCGCCATACCGATCACCCCCAGGGCCTCGGCCGTGTCTTGGGAGACGATGCCCGTGTTCTCGAATCGCGCCATGACGGAAGCGGATTTCCACAGCAAGTCAGCGGCACCAATCACATCTCGCTGGGCGGTCCGCACGCGTTTCAGCAGTTCCTCTACCATGGCGGCGTCCACGTCGTACCGGACTCCGCCAGGGCGGACCAGATCGCGGCCGAAGCGTGAGCCGCAAATCAGCATGGTGCAATTAAGGAAATCCCCCCGGATGCGCCCACAGAAGGACAGGGTAGGCAAATACCCTACGTCTCCGGCCAATGCCCCCAAGTCCCCGGTGTGGTTGGCCAACCGCTCCAGTTCCAGTCCGATGGCGCGCAATGCCTGGTAGCGCACCGGAACGTGGATACCGGCCAACCCTTCGACCAACTGGCAATAGGCGCTGGCATGCCCCACCGACGTATCGCCGGCCAATGTCTCCATGTAATGCAACGTTCGTTTGTCCGGCCCACCGACCAGCCGCCTGGCGACGCCACGATGCTGGTAGCCCAACTCGATCTCCAGCGTGAAAACGTGTTCGCCATGGCACTGAAAGCGAAAATGACCGGGCTCGATGACTCCAGCATGGACTGGCCCCACTGCAACCTCGTGGATTTCGTCCCCTTCTACGCGGAAATAGTCGTTTTCGGCAGGGAGAATTCCGGGAACAATCGGCTGGTCCCCAGTACGCCCCCAAGCGTCATGGTCCTGGCGGTAAGAGCGATGGAAGCGGATCGGCTTGAGCCAGGGATGCCCCAACGGCTTGACCCCCCATTGTTCGGCGATCTCACGCTCAAACCAATGCGCTTGAGAAACGTGCTGCGTTACGGACGGGTACTGGTCGCCCACGTCGCCGGCGATCGCCTGCAACTTCCCATCGGCGGCATCGCTGGTGATAGCGTACAACCGCAAAGTCTGCGGACCGGCCGGGACCGCGAACAGGGCCGACAATCCGCAAGTGGGGTTTTCCATCGCCAGAGAAAGACTTTCCGTCAATCTCTCGACGTCGACGACCGGGATATCAGCCAGGGCAGTCGGCGACTGACAAGTGAACTCGATTCCACGGCTCATCCCTTACACTCCTTCCACTAGTTCGCTCTGCGATATGGACCCGACACGCAATGTCAGGCTACTGGGCGGGCACATCCTTTATGCTCCTCCCGCAGGTTCGCTCTCCTGCATTCCACTTTCCAGTGCTCGGACCGCGGCGAGCAGTCGCGTTCGATCGGGCCGACTCTTGATCAACCTACGAAAATCTGGGTCAACCAAAATGCTCGCCAAACGGGCCAGTAGTTGCAGATGGACGTGCACTGTCGGGGCAAGCAAGATGAACAAAATTTCCACAGGAATGCCGTCCGGAGCACCAACGTCCCAGGGTTGGGCCAGGTAACAAGTGCGTAACA
>RFIQ01000115.1 GCA_003695565.1 Planctomycetota bacterium
GGCGTTGCCCCTTTCGCCATCCAGCGACGACGCAGACGCCTGGGCTCTGCCGAGCGCTGGGCACGGTTACGGCAAGCGCATCTGGCCGGCTCCGCCCAGATATGCGGTGGTCCACAGTAAACCCACCAGCGGGGCAGCGAACAGGATCCCGACGCCGCATGCCAAAAATCCCAGCAGGTTGATCCCGATCCCCAACAAAACCAGCAAGATTGTCGTGCCGATATTCGCCGTGCCGATTTTCTGAGCTACCGTAAACGAGTCGATTACCTTGGACTTGTTGTCAACGACCAGGTAGTAGCAAGGCCAGAACAGGGCGCCGACGACCAATCCAGGGATGATGCACAGCACGGTTCCCACACCCACGGCCAGGCCGAACAGAATGCTGACTGCCAGGGTGGGCAGGAATCGACTTCCGCCACCGAACAGGTCGCCGACCTGGGCGCTCTGGCCCCGCAGCAAACGCAAGTAAATCTGTGTCTGTCCTATTCCCAGGAATATGTTGACCACCGTACTGATGAGGCTGATCATGAAACTGCCTAGAGCGGCGGCTAGTTTGACCTCTTCTTCCCCTTGCTCGGCAACCAGATTCAAAATAGTGCTGCCGGCCGAAAATACGCCGCTGATCATGAAAACGATCAACGTCACGCCGACCAATAATCCGAGGTTGGCTTTCCAGACCTCGAACGCGGCGTTGAACACCGAACCGATCTCTACCGGCGTGGGGACGACCGGCACATCAGAGCCTGACGACTCGGGCATGGGCGTCGACTGTGGTGCCGCGTAGGGATTGGTTTCACCAAACTGATTGTCCGGTGAAAATGATTGCTCTTGGCCCGCGCCCACGTTCACGGAATCCGACGGTACATCCGCGATAGCTCCGCACTCGGGGCACTTGGCCTGTTTACCCGCGGCTGCATCAGGAACGCGGAGCAGCTTCTGGCAACTAGGGCAGCTAAATTCGATGGGCATGGGTCAACCTTTCGTGGAACGGTGCGGACGCGATCTGCGACGAGTATTGGGTGTTGCTAGGAAGAGCTTTGGATATTGGCCGAGAATCGAGGGTCGGAGTTGGTCAGCCCCTTGTCACAGAGTCGGGTATTCCATGTGCAGGATGTTGGCACGCAGTACCGGCAAGCTTTCGCTAGCAAGACAATGAACAACAAGGGAGCCGGTTCGTTTCTCGGCTCGGGTACTGAGGGCCCAACGCGGCACTGTTTGTTTCCGCGTACACTCCAGCAATTGCACCATGCCATCACGGTTGCCAGACCTGGCATCGATTCCGGCCCCCCGTTTCTTCGAGGAAGGTTGCGTGTGATCGGTGACGATTATGGCGGGAGGTGCTGTCAGATGCAACGCAGATGCGCGGCCCCCAGTTGAAAATCGGTGCATTTTACACTTGGCACGAAGCGGGGATCGCGACAAAAGCGGTCAGGCCCAACCGACGGCGTATTTCTCCCTCTTCGCATTCGCTCCAACGGCATGATGCTTGGAATTGTCGGAGTGCTTTCTACGTTTGCCCGGTGGGGGGCATTCGGGGCTCTCCAGCGATGGATTCGCTGAGTCGTGCCGTCCGGTCGATGGCGCAATGCTCGCAGGGCTGCAAATTGAGGTAAACGTCGCGCGAGTGTTTTTTTTGAAATCGTGGGTATCAGGGCGGCGCAATTCTGGCACTAGCTCAGTGTCTTTCGGATGTTTCTCGTCTTTGGTTCGTTGTACCGGTGATCCCGCACGCTCGCTTCAGCGTGAGATTGCCGATCGGGCCATTCCCTGTTCGCCAAGTGAGGTCTCCCCATGCGCGTTGCCAATCATTCCGCCAACTCCCATCGTAACTGCAAACCATCCTCACGACGTCGCAATCTTGCATTGCAACCGTTGGAGGATCGACGCTTATTGAATGCAACATCGTTGACTGGTGGCGATCTGGTCGTGGTTGCCAACGATGATGACAACGTCATCGCAGTCTGGGCGAATCACGAAACCAACGAACTGTTCGTCCGTGTGGATGACCTGGAGCTTTCCTTCCCGGAGAACGAAGTGCAGCACATAACAATCGATGCGCAGGGAGGTGATGACAAGATCGGCATTCGCGAATCGGTCCGCCAAAACACAACGTTGCTTGGCGGTGATGGCGATGATCAGATTCATGGCGGCCGCGGCAGCGATCAAATACTCGCCGGAGCCGGCAATGACCGCGTCAGTGGAGGCGATGGAGTGGATTACATCGAAGGAGGCGCCGGAGCAGATCTCCTTCGCGGTGGGCGTGGTATCGATGTCATCTTTGGAGGAGCCGGAGCGGATACCATCGGCGGCGGCGAGGGGGACGACTTTCTGATCGGTGGTGCCGGCCACGATCGTTTGTCCGGTGACGGTGGGGACGATTGGATGTGGGGTGATGCGACCAATCATTATCCACGCGGATACACCGATCCGGTCCAGTACTCGCTCGACTTCGGTACTACCAATCGCGGACGCGACGTGCTGGTGGGGGGCGATGGTAACGATATCCTGCTGGGGGGAAATGCTGCCGATCGGATCGCTGGTGACGACGGAAATGATTTGCTGGTTGGCGGATTCGGCGACGACTACCTCGACGGTGGCACCGGCAACGATATCGCTCTGGGCGATTGGCGTTGGGATGCTACCGATGTGGAATTGCTGGAGGTGCTATCGAGTGAGTCTGGATTGGTCGCGGCGCTGGTCGACGCGGAAACAGTTCCCGTAAACGCGCCGACTGAAATCGAGCCCACGGATGTGCCGCCCGATGCGGCACCACACGGCAACGACGTGATCCTCGGTGGCAGCGGGAACGATCTGTTGCTCGGCATGTTCGGCGATGACACCATCGACGGTGGCAGCGGCCACGACCGCGTGTTCGGTAATCGTGGCGACGATGGGTTGCGCGGCGGGATCGGCAATGATCGTATCTCGGGCGGTCTGGGCAGCGACTTGCTGGCCGGAGGTGATGGGGACGATGGGATGTCCGGTGGGCTCGGTAACGATCGGCTGCTGGGCGGAAACGGTGACGACCGACTGCGTGGCGACGAGGGACGCGATGCGGTTTATGGTGGGGCCGGCGATGATTTCCTCAGCGGCGGTCCGGGCAACGATTTGCTCAGCGGGGGCGAAGGCCACGATGTCGTGATGGCATTTGATGGCCAGGTCGATGTGATCCTGACCGATGGCCTGGACACGATCTTCGCCGACGACGAAGACATCATTCGCCCCTAAGCGCCTTGAGGGCAAGGCGGCCGAATTCGCCCAACTCGATGATTGCCATACCACCCCGCAACGGTTGATCCGCCGCTGCGGGGTGCTGCCTGCGCGCGGCGCGGACGCCTCCCAGTCGATGGCGTGCTCGATCGGCCGGATCGTACGAATCCGAATGACGCTGTCGATCCGCCCAAAGGTTCTCTACGATCGCCAATTCAATGATTTGCCACCCCATAGCAGACAAGTCTCAGAGACGGCCCCCAGATGGCCGGCGAGCTGCGGCGTGCGGTCTGTCTGTGCGGTGGTTTGCACCCTCTTTGGCGGTGGCTTAGAATCAGGAGCAAGAGGCGCGGGAGTGCACAACCCGGTGAGGCTGATTGCGGTGGCTATCCGCCAGGGACTGGCGGGGTACTGAGAAGCGGGTGTGTGACCGCTGCGGCGATTGCCGCCGTGACGCTACTACTGGCGTTTTCTTTGGGTGCAGAATGATCGGGAGGTGAGATTTGGTTGGTAGCTTCCAGAATATCGCCAGCATCGCCTGCTGGATTTTGCTGTTGACCGCCACATTCCTTGGTGGCCAGGCTGTGGCGCAAACGGATACCCGCGGGCAAACTGCAGCCGATGGAGACATCGATTTCGCGCGGGACATCCAGCCGATTTTTTCTCGAGCGTGCACCAAGTGCCATGGCGGGGTCAAGCAGTCGGCCGACCTGTCGTTCATCGATTTTCGCCGGGTCGTGGCGCCTCAAGGGTATGCCGTCGAACCTGGATCGCTCGAAGATTCACTTGTTTGGGATCGCATCACGGCTGAGGATCCGGAGGACAGGATGCCGCCGCCGGAGGAAGGCATCCCTCCGCTGACGGCCGGAGAGATGGATTTGATTCGTCGCTGGATCCTGGCGGGGGCGCCAATCGAAGACCACTGGTCGAGGCGGCCCTTGCACCCTCCCACGCTGCCCGAGGATTCTGCGGCCGATCTGTGGAGCCGCGATCCGCTTGATCGCATTGTCTGGATGGATTTGCAGGCCGCCGGGTTAACACCCCGCCCCGATGCACCGCCGGCTCAGTGGTTGCGTCGCGTTTATTTCGATTTGATCGGTTTGCCTCCTACGCCGCAAGAGATCGAACAATTCGTTTCCGCGGTCGCCCGTGCCGATAGGCCTGCGGAGGTGGAACGAGAGTACGCCGCCGTCGTTGACGCGTTGTTGGCGTCGGAGCATTTCGGGGAACGTTGGGCGGCCATGTGGTTGGACCTGGCCCGTTACGCGGATTCCAAAGGGTTCGAAAAGGATCCGCATCGCGACATCTGGCCTTACCGCGACTGGCTGATTCGGGCTTTCAATCGCGACATGCCCTATGACCAGTTTACCGTCGAGCAGTTGGCCGGGGACCTGCTGCCCGACCCGACCTACGATCAGCTCGTGGCCACGGCCTTTCATCGCAATACTCAGACCAATACTGAAGGTGGGACGGACGACGAGGAATTCCGCGTCGCAGCGGTGATCGACCGCGTGAACACGACGTGGACCGTGTGGCAGGCGACTACCTTCGGTTGTGTCCAGTGCCACAACCATCCCTACGAACCGTTCGAGAACCGGGAGTATTACCAGTTCTTGCACCTGTTCAATAGCACCGAGGATTGCGACCAACCTGACGAGTTTCCCACCATTCCTTATTTGAGTGCACCCGATCAGCAAACCGAGTTCATGCAGGCACGCCAGGCCATGTCAGCGGCCCGGGATGCCCTGGACCGGGCTGATCATGCGGCGCTGGAGCCCCTGGCGTGGCAGCCGATGAAGATCCACCGAGTCGCATCGACGAGCGGGCAGTTGGCGGCGGTTGACGGCGAGATCCGCGTCGTCGGCGGAACGGTCGCGGTGGGGTCGACGTACACGGTGGATTTATCTGCCGAACGTGTCGGTGCGGTTCGCTTGCAGATTTTGCCCGTCTCGGACGATCCAGCGCACTGGCCGGAACAGGGGGCGGTCATTTCCCAGTTGCAGGCGGCCGTGATCGGGCCCGACGACGCATCGACGCCTGTGCCGATCGCCGCCGTGATCGCTGATTACCGAACCGGTCCCTATGAACCAGAAGATGCGCTGGCTGACAACGCCGCGGGATTCGGCGGCTATCCGAAACTGTTTCGTCCGCGTTGGGTGGTTTTCGTATTCGATCAGGTACTCGACCTGCCCCAGGGCAACCGCTTGCGTTTGGAGATTGCGCAGAAGGCGTCCGTGGCAGGGGGCCTGGCCAATAATTTGCGGCGGTTCACCGTGGAAGCCAACGCCGATCCAGCCCTCGTTCATGCCGTCGCATCGCCGGCGCGCAAGGCGCTGTGGGGAGAGTACCAGCGCGCGAAGAAGGCGCTGGCTCGGTTCCGTGGCCCGGCGCTGCCGATCATGCAGCAGCGTACCGCGGAAGCGGCGCGCGAGACGCGCACGTTTGTGCGGGGCAATTTCCTGGAGCGCGACGAGGTGGTCGAACCGGGAATTCCGGCTGCCTTCGCCCGCCCGGACGGTTCCATCCCGCCGGTGCGGAACCGTTTGGAACTGGCTCGATGGCTTTGCTCCCAGGACAATCCCCTTGCGGCCCGGGTCTGGGTGAATCGCATTTGGAACGAACTGTTTGGTATTGGGATTGTTGAGACGGTGGAAGATTTCGGGCCCAGCGGATTGCCGCCGACGCATCCCGAATTGCTGGAACATCTGGCGCATGCGATGAGCCACGATTTGGGTTGGTCGCTGAAGGGGTTCTTGCGGCGCGTGGTGTTGTCGTCCACGTATCGGCAGGACGCTCGAGCCGCGCCGGAGCTTTACCAACGCGATCCCGACAACCGGTTGCTCGCCCGCGGACCGCGCAACCGGTTGAGCGCCGAGATGATTCGCGACCAGGGGCTGCTCGCATCCGGGTTGTTGACTCGCAAAGTCGGTGGTCCGAGCGTGATGCCGCCGCAACCCGAGGGGGTTTGGTTGCAGGTCTATTCGTCCGACCAGTGGCGCGAGGAGCAAGGTGAGGATCGATATCGTCGCGGCGTGTACACTTACTGGAAGCGAACCAGTCCCTATCCGGAATTCATTACGTTCGATGCGCCGACTCGCGATGTGTGCAGCCCACGTCGTATCGTTACCAATACGCCGCTGCAAGCGCTGGTGACGCTCAACAGCCGCACCTACACCGAATTCGCCCGCGCGCTGGCTGAGCAGGCCCGAGCGACCTGGGGCGACGATTTGCCGGCCGCTGTTGAGGAAATATTTCTCCGCGTGACCAGCCGCCGACCAACCGATCCAGAGCGGCGAGTCCTGTTGAGGTTGTACGATGCGTTGCAGCGTAATAATACGACTCGATCAGCCGCCGCAAACGTGCCAACGGTCGCCGACACGGCTACCGGGGATACAGCGACCGATTTCGAGGTGGCTGCTGCGGAAAATGCGACAGAAAACCTCGAGCAGGCTGCGGGGCAGGAGGGCGGCGACGGGCTGATGCTCGATGCATTGGGCAGACTGGCTCTGACGATACTCAATACCGAATGGGCGCTGACGCGGTGACCGGCGAGCTGCGAGCCCGCTACGTTTCGCCTGCGCCGGAGCGGGAGAGATCGAAGCTGGAACGCTCGGAGCTGCCCGGGATGCCGCTGATCGCAACGTGGTATTCTTAACACTGATATTCTTGGGATTTGGACGGGTCTGGACATGAACCTTGTGCAGTATGCGGAATACCTGAAAGCGCAATTACAAACCAGACGGCACTTTTTGCGCCGTTGTTCATTGGGCCTGGGATCCCTGTGGCTGGCCGGGCAAAGTGCTCCGCCGGCGCAGGGGGCCAGAAGGCTGGGGCCTGGGCTCACGGGGTTGCACTTTCCTCCCCGCACGAAACGAGTGATCTACTTGCACATGGCCGGATCGCCCAGCCAGTTGGAGTTGTTCGATTACAAACCAGTGCTGTCTGAGTTGGACGGGCAGGACTGTCCCCCTTCTTTCCTGGAGGGAAAACGATTCGCCTTCATCCAAGGAGTGCCCAAGCTGTTGGGGCCCCAGTATCCGTTCCGTCAAGTCGGCGACTGCGGCGCTTGGGTTTCCGATCGCCTGCCGCATTTTCAGAAAGTCGTAGATAAGGTCTGCTTCATCAAGTCGATGACGACCACGCAATTCAACCACGCACCTGCCCAGTTGTTGATGCTGACCGGCAATCAGAATCTGGGGCACGCCTCTATCGGTTCTTGGGTAACGTACGGTTTGGGGACCGAAAATGAAGATCTACCCGGATTTATCGTGCTCATTTCGGGAGGCAGGATGCCATCGGCCGGGAAGAGCGCCTGGGGGGCCGGTTACCTGCCGTCGGTGTACCAGGGCGTGCAATGCCGTTCCACAGGAGAACCGGTCCTGTTTTTGAACAGCCAGGATGGATCGACCCGAGCGCAACGTCGTCAGATGCTGGACGCTATCGATGCCTTGAATCGCCAGGCCTACGCCGAATTCGGAGATCCGGAGACGCTGTCCCGGTTGGCTCAATATGAGCTGGCTTTCCGCATGCAAGTTTCTGCGTCGGAAGCGTTTTCACTACAAGACGAATCGGCTACGGCGTTGGCCGAGTACGGCGCTGAACCGGGTAAGGAGTCGTTTGCCAACAACTGTTTGTTGGCTCGGCGTCTGGCGGAACGAGGCGTGCGCTTCATCCAGTTGTTTCATTGGGGGTGGGATTCGCACGGCGCGGCGGCTAGCGAAGCGCTCAATGTTGGTTTCAAAGATCGATGCGCTGAGGTCGATCGACCCCTGCAAGCCTTGTTGGTCGACCTGGATCGCCGTGGATTGTTGGACGATACGCTGGTGGTCTGGGGTGGCGAGTTCGGACGGACGCCGATGCGTGAGAATCGCAACGGGAAGGAAATGAAATTCATCGGCCGCGATCACAACCCCGGTGCGTTCACGATGTGGTTGGCGGGCGGCGGCGTACGAGCCGGAATGACCTACGGCGCGACCGACGACGTAGGGTATCAAGCCGTGTTGGACCCGGTGACGCCTCACGACCTGCATGCGACCCTGCTGCGGTTGCTGGGGATCGATCACTTGCGTTTCACCTACAACTACCAAGGCGCCGACCAACGTCTGTCCAACCTCACCAAACCTTCACGCGTGGTTCACGAGATTCTGGCTTGAGGGGCAGCGGGTTCCGCCTCGTGGCTCTCCGGGGTCGGGCTTGTGGCACTCTGGGCCACCGAGCCCAGCCAGCTTACAGGTAGGGGGAAGCGAGCCTGGCCGCGCCGTTCCGCAAGCGTTGCCACAGCGGTGCTTGACGCAATTGCTCGGCAGTAACAGGTCGGGACCGAGCGATCTTGGATTGCACGATCCGATGCAGGTGCGTTGCGGTGGTGCGGTCGAAGCACTCGACGTCCAATTCGAAGTTCAGCCGCAAACTGCGCTGGTCCCAATTGGCCGACCCAATCAGGCTCCATTGATCGTCGACCACCAGTATCTTGCTGTGATCGAACGGTGGAGGGGAATACCAGACATGGCAACCCGATTCGATCAGGGGCGGTAGGATGGCCGTGCTGGCCCACTGCACCAACCTTAAATTGTTGCGCTGGGGCAACACGATGTCCACGTGCACTCCCTTTAAGGCCGCCACCGACAAGGCCAATGCCAGCGGCGTTTCCGGGATGAAGTAGGGGGTAACGATGCGGATCGATTTCTGGGCCGATGTAATGGCGGCCAGGATCAGCCGCTGCAGACGATCGATGTCCTCGTCCGGTCCATCAGCGATCGCTCGGCACACGGCACTGCCGCCGGTGTTGGGCGTCCCATACCAGGGCTGGCCCTCCAAACGCTCGCCAGTGGTGAAACTCCAGTCCACCGCGAACGTCGATTGCAATTGATGCACCACTGGACCATCGATGCGGAAATGCACATCCTGGATGGCTCGACGAGGATCGGCGGTGCGATTATTGCCTACCCGCACGTTCATTCCGCCAGTGAATCCGAGGCGCCCGTCGATGACCAGTACCTTGCGGTGATTGCGCATATTCGCGTAACGGAAATGCCATGATGGAAACGTGGGCAGGAACGTCGCAGTGGGGATTCCTGCTTGCCGCAGCAAACGGACGCCGCGCCCCCAGGAATAGCGTGCGCCGACATCGTCCACCAACACGCGCACCTCCACACCCCGGCGGACCGCCCTTCCCAATGCGTCAGCGAATGCCTGCCCGGCGGCATCTGCATCGAAGATATACGTGCAAAACGTGATCGATCGGCTGGCCTGGTCGATCGCCTGCAACATGGTGGGAAACGCCTGATCCCCATCGATCAAGGGCATGATGCTGTTTCCGTCGACCAACTCGGCGGCGGTCACACGAGTCCCAGCCCGCGCCAGGGAAACCAGGGGGCCGAACCGCTCTGGGGCATCGTTGTCGAACGGATCCACCACGCGCATGCGGGCCGGGCGATCCGGTGTGACCTGGCCGCCCCGCAACCGAGCCGCCCGCCGCGCGATGCGATTGATGCCGAACAGGTAGTACAGTCCGCTGCCCACCAGAGGAGCCAGCCAGATCACACCGATCCACCCAATCGCTGCCCGAGGATCTTGCTTGTGCAAGATCACGTGTCCGGACGCGACCAAAGCAATGATCACGTCTGCCGCCGCCAGCAGCGCATGCCAGTTTTCACCGAGTAGATATTCCAAGCGTCATCAATCGGGATCGCGGAAGCGCAACATGTAGTTCTCCTTCAACCCGTCCACCCGCGGTTCGTCCACGAACATGAAACCAGCCTGTTCGATCTCGCGACGAAAATCTGCCTTTCCGCCGCGCACATGGCTCATGATCCACTCGGAGGATTTACCTGGTACCCGATCGAAATCGACAACGATCAGAGTGCCGCCAGCCCGCAAGGCTCGGCGCATGGAAGCCAACGTGGCCACCGGGTATTCGAAGTGATGGTAGGTATCACAAACGAAGATCACATCGACAGAATTGGGGGGAAGCGATACGGATTTCTGCGGGGCCAGTACGACGGTCAAGTTTCCGATCCCCGATTCCTCTGCCTGGCGAACGATGTGTTCGGCGAACTTCGGGGAGATATCGACGGCAAACACCCAACCCTGGTCACCCACCCGACTGGCGAACAGCTTTGAGTAGAATCCCGTTCCTGCTCCCACGTCGGCCACTCGATCCCCCGGGCCGATTCCCGCCGCCTGGGCGATCGCCTGGCGATGCGCAAATACCTCCCGGCTCTCGATCTCGAACCGGCCCAGCCACTGCTGGATATCCAATTCAGGGTCCAAGAAGTTCGCGTTGATTCCAGGCCGAACCCGGCGTTCGGCTGCATGCCGTTGGATGTAATCCTTGGCCCGTTCCAGATACTCGGGCGTTCGCAGGCCCACCTGCTTGGCTTCCTCCACGGCCTGTTCCAGCGGCACGCCTTCGTCCAGGACGCGGTACGCCAACCACACCGCGCCGACGCGGTTGGCCGATCCGCAATGGACCAACGTCGGGTGTTGCTGGCTTTCCCGCAACAGCTTGCGCACTTTGTCGAACACCTCGTCGGTCAGGCTGTCCGGTCCCGCAAACGGCACCGAAATGAACTCGATGCCCGCCTTGCGCAACAAACCGGCTTCATCCCATTCCACCTCTTGCGGCATCCGCAACGACAGGACGCGTTCGATTCCCGCCTCTTTCAGCTTGGCAATATCGTCCGGCGTAGGCTGGCCCGCCAGAAACAGTTGTCCGCACCGGTGAACGTTTCGCGTGTCACCCAACTGCGCCGGTTGAACCTGGCCGACGGTTGGTTGCTCGCCCGCCCGCTGTGCATGCAGCAAAGGAACGCCGCCGACAGCGACCACCAGTCCCAACGCCGCTATCCGCAGGGACCTTTGCAACCGCAGCCACAACCGGCTCCGTTTGCTTCGGCGGCCAACCGATCGCCCCGCAAATACGCCATCAATGGATCGAATTATGTGTGGCATCGCTCTCTCTCTGAAATGCACAATTGTAGAAACATATATAGGAAAACTCGTTTCACCGGGCGGATTCGCGCCGCATCATGCGGCTTGCAATGGCTGCCGACGGATGGTGATCCAATGTGACCGAACGGGGGTAGTTCTTCAAGGGAGCCCGCCTCGATTTCGCTGGATGGAATCATGTCCCCTTCGGCGGCAGGCGGGCAACTCAGGGGCACGTCTTCGTCTCTTCCGCCTCTTCTCCTTCCTCTGGCGACCCGACGGGAATCAGTATGTCACGCATCTTGATGAGGATGCCAGGCAGATAATAGATTCCCGAGTAGTGGTTGCAGGGAAGGCGGATGAACCGTTCGGCGGGCAATCCGATCCTGTCGGCCAGCAGTTCTGCATGTTCCAAGGGCACGACCCGGTCGAATCGAGCGGCGTAGAGCCACGTGCGATCGGCTGGCAACCTCTG
The DNA here is from genome assembly GCA_003695565.1 of Planctomycetota bacterium. Lineage (GTDB taxonomy): Bacteria > Planctomycetota > Planctomycetia > Pirellulales > Pirellulaceae > Aureliella. The sequence goes on from RFIQ01000115.1 coordinate 11,615, forward strand.
GGCGATGCGCAACGGCTCGATCGAGTGCAGTTGCCGACGCAACTCGTCTTCGCTCAATCCGCTGGCCCGCAGTCGCTCCATCGTCTTGGCCGCGTCCTTCTGGCCACGGCTGAGGATGCCATACAGGTCGCCACCGCACAGCAACAGAACGTGGGCATCGTAGCGGCCGTCCAAACTGCCTGCCAACGTTGCCACGAAACCTCCCAAAC
>RFIQ01000014.1 GCA_003695565.1 Planctomycetota bacterium
CGATGACCGTGGGCCTGCGGCCAATCTCGCGGTGCGATCACCCTCTCTGTGACTCCGTACTCCGACGATCAATGCACCTTTGCGTCTTGGCGTTTTCCCAGCCGCCATCGCCCCGCCGCCCACGCGACGTCCACCATACTCGTTGAGCACACTCGCAAATCGTGCCGTTGCTCGGCGGAGGAGGTGCGAAGATGGCGGTGGGACCGACTCGGAAAGTCAGGCTACGGAGATGGTCCACGGAGATGGCGGACGCGGTTGGCAAATTTGGGCTGGAAGGCGCACCGATTCGGAGAGTCTGGGTAAGGTGACGGCGGACGCCGCGGGAAAGTGGGGTAGGGAGCCTTCCGAGCTACAGAACCATGGGTGAACCATGCCTGGGGATTGGGTGGCGTTGACCTTGCGGCGGGGTTTCCGCCATACTTGCAGAAAAGGCCCAGGTGGGATCGCTAGCATCTCCGCGGCCCGAATTCTTTATCACACGACATGTCCCCCCGGATTATCGAGAGAAGTTCCTTGGCCACTTCACCACCGATACCTGCCAACGAGCTGGAAACCTACTGTCGCGAAACCGCCCAGCGAGCCCGGGCTGCGTCGCGAGCGATGAGCGGGCTTGCTACGGCAGCCAAGAATGCCTGGTTGATGGAAAGTGCCGAGGCGCTAGTAGACCAGTCCGATAAGATTTTAGCAGCCAATGCCTTGGACCTCGAAGCGGCTCCCGGCTTTGGTTTGACTCCCGCGGCAGTGGATCGCCTGCAGCTCGATCGCAATCGCATTGAGAAAATCGCGGTAGCCCTGCGCGAGATCGCGGCCCTACCCGATCCGGTTGGAGAAACCATCGAGGGACATGTCCGACCCAATGGTTTGGAGGTGCGGCGCGTGCGCGTCCCGTTGGGAACTGTCTTCTTCATTTACGAATCACGTCCAAACGTTACGGTCGACGCCGCGGCGATCTGTATTAAGAGCGGTAACGCGGTGATCCTGCGAGGCGGTAAGGAGGCGCGGCATTCCTCGGCTGCTCTCGTCGACATCATCAGCTCGCTCGCGCCACGGCATGGCATTCCCAGTGACGCAGTTCAGTTGGTGCAGACGGTTGATCGCGCCGCGGTTGGCCATTTCCTGCAGATGCCCGAGTACATCGATGTGGCCATTCCCCGCGGTGGTCGCAGCCTGATCGAGCGCGTTGTGCGGGAAGCCCACATGCCGGTGATCAAGCATTTCGATGGCAATTGCCATGTCTACCTTGATGCGGCAGCCGACGACGAGCAGGCGGTGGCCATCACCGTGAACGCCAAGTGCCAGCGCATGGGCGTGTGCAATGCTTGTGAAAGCCTGCTGATCCATGCCGATGCTGCCGATCGGTTGCTGCAGCCGGTGCTGCAAGCTTTGCATCAGCAGGGCATCGAAATCCGAGGCGATGCGGCGGTGTGCCGCGCCTTCTCGGCAGCCGTTCCGGCGTCCGAAGAAGACTGGAGCACGGAGTATCTCGGGCCGACGATCAGCGTCAAGATCGTGCCGACTCTGGCGGATGCAATTGAACACATCAACCGGTACGGCTCGCACCACACCGATGCAATCGTGACGCGGGATATCAACGCCGCTCAAGCGTTTTGTCGCGGGGTCGATTCCAGCGCCGTGATGGTCAACGCCAGCACACGGTTCAACGACGGAGGCGAATTTGGGTTGGGGGCAGAGATCGGCATCAGCACAGACAAGTTTCACGCGCGCGGCCCCTGCGGCGTGCGGGAGCTGACTACCTTCAAGTACGTCGTGACGGGCGACGGTCAAATCCGCAAATGATGGCGGAGCATCGCCGCGCGCAGGGTCAACCACTTGAATCGAATTGAGACAAGGACAGCCACGGATGGCCGAAGAATCTCTGGAACGCGACGACGTTGAGGATCTGCTCAAGAGCATGGACGCCGGTGAGAAACGAACTCCGCCCAAGGGACCGGCCGACGGCGCATCGGCAGGCACCCCGCCCACGGGGCAGCCGGGCACTTCGCGACAGCGCATCGTGGCCTACGATTTCAAACGTCCGGAGCGGGTCGGCAAAGAACAAATGCGGGCCCTCCAGTCGGTCCACGAAGGCTTCGCCCGCAACTTGGGAGCCAGTTATTCCGCGCTGCTCCGGACGATCGTCGAATCGAAATTGATCAGTGTCGATCAACTGACCTACAGCGAATTCGTTTATAGTCTGGAGATCCCCACCTGCTTTAACGTCTTGCGTCCGGCTCCGCTGGAGGGCAATTGGATCCTCGATTTCAGCCCCGCCGTGCTGTATCCCATCATCGATCGTCTGCTCGGCGGAACACCATCGGAGGATTCCATGCTCAAGCGTCCGCTGAGTGAAATCGAGTTGCGGTTGGCCTCCCGCATTACGAACGCCCTGTTGCGCGATCTTCAGGCGGCGTGGAAGAATGCAGTTGAATTGAACATTGAACTGGAACGCGTTGAGAGCAATCCGCGGCTCGTCCAGATCGTACCGCCCAACGAAGTTGTCGTACTGATCAGTTTCGAACTGACGATGGGCAAAGCCCGAGGCATGGTCAACCTTTGCATCCCATTCAACTCCATCGAGCGGATCGGTTCCCGATTGACCGCCAACAACTGGATGGGCTATGCCTCGTCGCGCGCTTCGGAAGTGACTCAGAAACAACTGTCCAACTTGCTTTCTGAGTCAGTCGTAGAGATGGTGGTGACGATGGCTCGCACCACCATCAACACCGTAGATCTATTGAATCTGCAGGTGGGCGACATCATCACGACCGACAAGGATGTCCGCGAGCCCTTGGAGGTCGAAGTGGCGGGTGTGGGCAAATTCCATTGCCGCGCCGGCGCATTCAAGAGCAAAAAGGCGGTGGAGATTCTGGGGCCGATCGCTAAGTCCTCGTCTGGTGAGGCCCAAACGGCATCGGAAAAGGCCGGCAATCCTGCCGCGTCGGACGCCCCCGCGGGCCAAGCCGTCCCCGGTCCTCACGCCGCGTCTCAGGTCAAGTCGTCTTAAGACGCCACACGAAACCGACGGTTTCCGACGTCCATGGCGCATTACGAGAAGGCCAGCAGGGCGCGCTCGGTTAATCCAGGTGCCAGCCGATTGAGCCACACCAACGCCTTACCGCCGGCCGACAGCACCATCTCCCGACGCCGCCTTTGAATTCCCTTCAGCACTTTCCGGGCAACCTGTTCGGACGATTGATGGCCCCACGATACGCTGCGCGCCTCGGGAGATGTATCGATCAACGAGTTGAAGAATTCGCTGCGCGTGGTGCTTGGCGATATCGTCACTACGGCAATGCCGTCTCGGCGCAACTCCAAACGCAATGACTCCGCCCATCCACGCAAGGCGAATTTGGCGGCACAGTACTCGCTCTTCTCCGCTACCCCACGGTGCCCCAGCACGCTGCTCACGACACACACAGCGGGTTGCTCGCCACGCCGCAAATAGGGTAGTGCCAGTCGAGTCATTTCAGCGGTGGCAAAGAAATCCACATCGAATATCCGTCGCAATCGCTCGGGGGACGCGTCTTCGAACCTCCCGATCGCGCCGACCCCTGCGTTGTTGATCAGCACATCGATGCCGCCCAATTCATCGACCGCCGTGTCGATCACCCGTCGACGATGGAC
>RFIQ01000116.1 GCA_003695565.1 Planctomycetota bacterium
GAGCATGGTTTTGCGGTTGAACGGGGAGAAGTCCAACCCCTCCAACATCGCAGAGGATCGGTGACCGGTTGGATGTGCGCCACCGTCGCGGAACGTGACGGTTTCAACGACAGACCGCGATCCACCTGTCTCCAGTGAGGCACTGGCATGTCCCCAGTTGCAGCGCGCAGGGGGCGCTCGGTGGCTGGCATCGTGGGTACGAATCAACCGGAGGTTGGTTCAGGGACCAACGAGCAAGCGGACCAATAGGGTGGCGGTGATCATGTCGGCGGTGGTGCCGGGATTTCGGCGATTCTTCGAATCACGCAAAGACGCATCCAGTTGTAAAAAACGAGGGCAGGCCAGGATGTCACGCACTGAACGAGGCGGGGCAGGGGTGGAGGCCAGCCATGCCGCCAGAACCTGCTGGGCCAACCCTTGTACTTCGCGGGCCGCGGCGGCTCCGCACTTGCGATGAATCAGACCGTCCGGCTCCGCGGCCAGCATCCGGACTTGTAACCAGCACACGGCGGTTTGGACATCTTCGGCAATCCGCGCCGACTCGTCGAGCTGCGGTAACCAAACATCGAAGATGTCAGCTAGCCCGATGGTGAATTGGCGCGCCACCGCATCTCGCGGAGCGGCCTGCGCCATAGCGGCGATCAGATCGTGGGGGGGCGGGCCGTGCACGTCATGCGTGGCGGATTGGCCCAGCCCACCGGGGGCGGCCAGGCGAATCGCGCGGTACACGTCCTCGGCGTCGCTCGCGCCCATTCGACGCAAAGAATTGTCGACCTCGTGACGCAGCCGCGCCACATCGTGGCCCCTGGCCGCCGACCAAGCTACCGTGATGGGGGCTAACAGCATGATGGTTCCCAGGCTGGTGTTGACCCCCACCCGCTGGGACAGCTCCTCGACAGCATCCCAAATGCAGCGACCCACCGACGGGGATGGGGGCCGCGACAGGACGCGAGCCAATACCGCGGCGGCGGCCGCATAATGACCGAAGTGCATGTTGCCGAACGAGGCTGTGGCGTGCACGTTTCCGGCCTTGGGGGAAGCAGCCTCCAGCGTACAGGCCAGAGCAATCGCGTCCTGCAGGTCCCAGGATCGGTCCAACGGGTACACGGCTGGCGGCCGATCCATCATGCGCCTCGAGCGATTGCAGGCAGGTCGAGCATGCGGCGGACTTCCTCCAGAACCTCGTCCGCCGCTTCTTCCATCACGTAATGCCCCACATCGTCCAATCGCCGTACGCGGGCTTGGGGAAATAACCGCTGCATCCGCTCCAGGCACTCTGGCCGGAAACACCAGTCCTTCATGCCCCATACCAGCGTCACCGGGTGGTGGGCCAACATGGATGTTCCCTGCTCGATGGATTCCAGGACCTGCCAGGTCGGCTGGCTCTTTCGCGTGGGGATATCGCGCACAAAGCTAGCGATGCCGATCCGCGATGCCCAACTATCGTAAGGTGCCAGCAGCCCGGCTTTGACCGCCGAGGGCAATGCCGGCAATCGGTGCAGCGCCATCGTGGTAGCGGCTCGCGCGAACAAGTTCCAGCGGCGGATGGCGTGCGCTCCGATACCGGGCAGTCGACACAATCGAATTCGCCAGGGAATAAACGGCGGCGGAAAAATGCCCGTGTTGAGCAACACCAGCTTGCCGATGCGCGTTGGGTGCTTCAGCGCGGCACCCACGCCGATCGCCCCGCCCCAATCGTGGGCCAGCAGGGTGACATTCTGCAGATTCAACGTCTCGATCAACCGACTCAGGTTTCCCACGTGCCGTTCGAGGCAGTAGGCATAATCCTGCGGTTTGTCGCTCAGCCCGCACCCGATGTGATCTGGCGCCACGACGCGGGCTCGATCGGCAAGGTCGGTCAACACGCGGCGAAAAGTAAACGACCAGGTCGGGTTTCCATGTACGCACAGAACCGTTTGCTCGGCGGACCGATCCCCCTGGTCGACATAGTGCATGCGCACCGAATCCACCGAGGTCTCCGATTTGGGGAGTTCCACAAAGTGAGACTCGAACGGGTACAGGTCTTTCCAATCGCCCATGTGCGGATCGATGCCGTTGGACAGCGTTTCTTAGCGGTTTTAACGGGAGTATACCGGTGGTGGGAAAAGATGTCGCCCCCTCGCCGATTCCCTAGACCGGAAGCGCCAATTGGTACGTATCGTGCATCGCACGGGAGTGTAGGAATGCCCTGGTCAACCTGGCAGGAAGGCCATCCGGCAACGCCGGACGATCCGGTGCACCGGCACCCCTAATGCCTACCAGGGCAAGTTGGCTATACTTGGCTATCGAAATTCGCGTTCGGAACTGCATACCGCTATGAAGACTATGGCGAAAGATTACTACGAGCTGCTCGGTGTAGGCCGCAATGCGACCAAAGAGGAAATCCAGAAGGCCTACCGCAAGCTGGCTCGGAAATACCACCCCGATTTGAACCCCGATGACAAGTCGGCGCAGGAGAAATTCAAGGAGATCCAGAACGCCCATGAAGTGCTGACGGACCCCGAAAAGCGAAAACTGTACGACCAGTTTGGGCCCGACTTCGAGCGCATGGGGGGTGGGGCCCGTTACCGGCACACCGGCGGTGGTGGACCCGAGGGATTTTCCTTCGAGGATATTTTTGGTGGTCGGGCCGGTGGCGGTGGAGCCAATGTGGATGTCGAGGAGCTGTTCCGGCAATTTGCGGGCGGATCGCCGTTTGGCGGGGCCACTCGAGGGCGTCGTTCGGCGGCCCGTCGCGGTAGTGATCTGACAGCCGAATTGACGATTCCGTTCCATACCGCCGTGCTCGGCGGCGAGGCATCGATCGTGGTTCATCGGGGAGGCAAGTCGGAGACCATTGCGGTCAAGATTCCACCGGGGATCGAGTCCGGCAAGAAGCTGCGGTTGCGGGGACACGGCCATCCAGGCGCCGGGGGAGCCCCGGCCGGGGACTTGCTGGTCACCGTCCACGTAGCGCCGCACCCGGTGTTTCGACGCAGCGGCAAGAATCTGGAATTGAAGCTCCCGATCACCATCAAGGAGGCCATTCTGGGGGCCAAGGTCGACGTCCCCACGCCCGGGGGCATCGTAACCC
>RFIQ01000117.1 GCA_003695565.1 Planctomycetota bacterium
ACGATCGTACTCGGCGGCGGCTACGGCTGGATCGACGTAGATCTCGCGGCCCGTCTCCATATCCTGGACCATCGAGCTGTGCTGCAACCGGAATTCGATCTCGGTGGGATCCAACACGCGCATCAGCAGCACCTCGTGCCCTCGGCCGCGCAGATACCCCAGGGGCTGAAAAAGGGTGTCCGGTTCCACCAATAAATCCGACAGCAAGACCACCAATCCACGCCGCCGCGACAGGCCTGCCAAACGCGTCAATTCACGCCCGAAATCGGAGCGGACCCCCTCGCTCTGCTCGTCCAGCAACCGCATCAATTGCTGCAAATGCCCGGCGCGATGCCGCGGCGGCAGGTAGGTGGATTCCGCCGTCCCACACGTCATGATCCCCACGGCATCGCGCTGCAAATTCAAGTAATAGGCCAGGGTCGCCGCTAACGTCCGCGCATACTCGGCCTTGCTGTACCCCACCGTTCCATAGGCCATCGACCGGCTCTGGTCCACTGCCAGGTAGCACCGCCGATTCGTCTCGTCTTCGTACTGCTTGACGTAGTATCGATCCGAGCGGGCCAGCAGTTTCCAATCCAATGTACGCGGATCGTCTCCTACGACGTAGGGCCGGTACTGTGCAAACTCGACGGAGAAACCGTGCAGAGTGCTGCGGTGCAAGCCGGTGGTGAACCCTTCCACTGCGGATTTGGCCCGCATGGTCAGATTCTTGATCTGCATGATCGCTGCCGGATCGACAAACCAGCGACGTCGCGCCGGTGATGCTCCAGCGACCGCTGTTGTTCTGCTACTCACATTTTTCGCCTAACCAGAAACCTTGTTCCGCCGCCTTACGCAATCGCTGGTGGAATCTGCTTGACCAGATCGGCGATGCAATCTTCGACCGTGACGTCCTCCGCCTCAGCCTTGTAGTTCAACAGGATGCGATGTCGCAGCGTCGGACCCGCCAGCGCCTGGATATCGTCCGTGGTCGCGTGGGATCGACCTTGGAGGATGGCCCGAGCCTTGGCGCCGAGGACCAGCGTTTGGGCGGCACGCAATCCGGCACCCCAACTGACCCATTCATCGACGAAGCGAGTAGCTTGGGGCCTGCCCGGCCGGCTCGCCTCAACCAGTCGTACCGCATAATCGGCCACAGCTCGGGCGATCGGGACGCGCCGCACGACCTCCTGGAACTGCAGCACATCCTCGCCGCTGAACAGTTGTTGGATCGGATCAGGGCGGCGGGAAGTGGTCTGCATGACGACTTCCAATTCGTCCTCGTGGGGCAGGTAATCGATCAACACGTTGAACATGAAGCGATCCAACTGCGCTTCGGGCAACGGATAAGTGCCCTCCATTTCGATCGGATTTTGCGTAGCCAGGACGAAGAACGGCTCCTCCAGCACATAACGCTTGCCCGCCACGGTGACCTGATGCTCCTGCATGGCCTCCAGCAATGCGGCTTGCGTCTTGGGAGGCGTGCGGTTGATCTCGTCGGCCAGGATGACATTGGCGAATACCGGGCCGGGCACGAACTGCAACTCGCGAAACCCATCGGCGCGCTGTTCCAGGATTTCCGTTCCGGTGATGTCCGAGGGCATCAAGTCCGGCGTGAACTGAATACGCTGGAACTTGAGGTCAAATATCTGCGCAACGCTGCGTACCAGCAACGTCTTGGCCAAGCCCGGTGCACCGGTGATCAGGCAATGGCCGCCGGACAGCAGGCTGATCAACAACTGCTCGACCACTTCTTTCTGTCCCACGATCGTCTTGGACAACTCGGCGTCGATCGCGTCGCGACTGGCCCGCAACCGCTCGACAGCCTGTTGCTCTTGTTCATCATTGAGAATTTCAGCGCTCACCGGGATGCAACCTTTCGAACAGAGTCTTTCAACGGGATTCGATGCCGGGGACACATTTCGCAGAGGCGACCGGACGGCGGCCGGGAGGAGATGTCGTATCAATCGTCGCGGGATCAATGGGTCATGGCATAGGTCACGATATTGATACCGAGCGGATACGATTTCTTGACCGCGTATTCTTCGAAGTATTCGTGGTTTTCCCCTTCGCGTTCCCAACCGTCTCCCAGATCGGTGTTGTGGCAGATGAAGACCATCATCCGCCCATTGTCGTCATAGATCGCCCGGTAATTCGCGTGGCTGGTATCGCTGCCCCAACGGCCTTCCCAGCGGGCGCCGCCGTAGAATGCGTGTATCGAGGGAACCTGGGGCTTTTCCTTCAACTGGTACACGCAATTGAAAATCTCATGCTCCAGGGGCACGTCCTGGGGTTCGCGATCGGGGAACACTCGCTTGATTTGCATGTAAAAATTCATCCATTCGTCGTCGCCCCAGAAATCATCCACCATCATGAATCCGCCATTGAGCAAATACTTGCGCAGAGCCTCGACCTCGGCTTCGTCGAACAGTAGATTCCCCGGTTCGATCATGTACACGAAGGGGTAATCGAATAATCGCGGATCGGTCAACTCCAACGCGATGGGATCGGGGTTCACTTTGAGTGACGTGAGTTGCTGCAGGCGCAGCGAGAAATTCAGGTCGCTGTCGGGATAATCCGTAGCCCACTTTCCGCCGCCGCGCCAGCCACGCCCGTAACCGTCGCTGTACCGCACGCGCACGAACGTAAATACGTCCTGGGTGAACTGTGGGTCGACGTCCCAGCGAGGGACTCCCCCGCGATCATTGGGATCCCAGTACCCTCTGCGTCCTCCCCAACCGCGCTGCAAAGCCCAGGCGGCCGACGCCATGAGGATGCCGCCCAAGGCGATCACACCAATCCTCTGCATATGCCCCAATGCCATCCCTTTACGCTCGTACGTGAAGTGTCGATTCGGTGTGGATCTCGGTCCGTCAAACTGGCGGGCTGACCGTCCAGCCGTCGACCGGCTCGTCGCCCCTTCATTGTACCAGTTCGAGCGCCACAGCGTGGTAAGCCATATTGCGGATCCGAGGGGGCCGGAGCAGGGATCGCTTCTCGGTAGAACCGAAAAGCTGCCTCCGTATCCTCGATGGCCTGCCTTTGGGACGTCCCGTGGACTTTAGACCTGGAAAAAAACTGCTACACTTGCATTTTGCAAGGATATTCGGGGCGGCATCGGGGCCTGCCCGGCAGACCCGCACAGGAGAACCCGAGTTCACGAGCGGCACCTGGTGGTGGAGTGCCAGACGTGAAAGGCGGCTCGGTTTCCACCTCGCGGCTTGCTAAACAGTAAGGAACCTTGCGCTGTAGTCGCGTTTTTGGAGGTGCTATTTCCGTGAAGACACAATGGAATCGGGACGCCAGCGCCCGAGGACTGCCGCCTGTCCTGTTGCTGCTGGTCATCGCGCTGGGGACGCTGGTTCTTTTTTCCAATCGAGCTCGGGCCCTACAAGAGGATGCGCAAACGAATGCTGCTGCGGAAGGTGCGGCAGCGGCCGTGGCCGAACCGCCCGCCGACGAGGTGATCGAGGGCGACGACGAGTCACCGGCCGAAAGTGCGCCGGCAGGCGGAGCTACCGACGAACAATTATCCTCGGGCGGCGCGCCAGCACACAATGCCTGGATGCTCCTGTCCAGCGCCTTAGTGCTGTTCATGGTGGCTCCGGGACTGGCGATGTTCTACGGCGGATTGGTCCGCAAGAAGAACGTGCTGTCGATTCTGATGCAGTGCTTGTTCCTGATGGCCATGATGACCTGCGTCTGGGCCATCTATGGCTATTCCCTGGCATTCGGCGGCTCCAACCCTTTCATCGGCAATGCCGATTACCTGTTCATGCGGGGGGTCGCGCGGGTGTGGGATGCATCCTCCGGTCAACCCCTCACTCCCATGGCCGGGGAAATTCCGCGACTGACTCACATGCTCTTTCAGGGCATGTTCTTCATCATCACGCCGGCGCTGATCTGTGGGGCCTATGCGGAACGCATGAAGTTCGGCGCCATGGTCCTGTTCAGCCTCCTGTGGGGCACCTTTGTCTATTGCCCGTTGGCGCACTGGGTTTGGGGAGGCGGGTTCCTGGCGTACGGCGAGCCGGCCAGCCTGCTGGGCGGGGCGCTCGATTTTGCCGGTGGGACCGTGGTGCACATCAGCTCCGGAGTCACTGCGTTGGTCGTAGCTTTGGTAATTGGTCCACGCGTTGGTTATGGACGCGAACCGATGCCCCCCCACAATCTGACCTATACGGCCCTGGGCGCATCGATGCTGTGGATTGGTTGGTTTGGGTTCAATGCAGGCAGCGAGTTGATGGTCGATGGTATCACTGCCAGCGCCTTTGCCGTCACACATTTTGCGGCCGCCGCTGGAGCCCTCGCTTGGGCGGCAATCGAATGGTTGCTGCGCGGGAAGCCCACGGTGCTGGGCGCCAGTTCGGGAGCCGTTGCGGGGTTGGTTTGCATCACCCCAGCGGCTGGTTTCGTCGGCCCCATGTCGGCCCTGATCATGGGGCTCTGCGGCGGCGCAGTATGCTACTACGCGTGCGCGGTGGTCAAGAACCTGTTCAAGTACGACGATGCGTTGGATGCCTTCGGGATCCACGGCGTGGGAGGATTGCTGGGCGCTGTACTGACTGGCGTATTCGCCAGCCGCGCGATTTGGAACATTGCCGACGGCCAACCGCTGGGAATGATCGAAGGCAATGCGCACACCATCATCGGTCAGATCGTTGCCGCCCTGGTGACCTGCGCGTTTGCTGGGCTCGGCGGCTATGTCCTGCTGAAGGTCGTCGACGCGGTCGTCGGCTTGCGTCCTGCACCGGCGGAGGAACGGCAAGGTTTGGACGTCACCCAACATGGAGAAGAAGGGTACATTTTCCTGTAAACTGGACCAGGTTCAACCGTTTCCTCTCGCCGCTCAGCGGTGGGCCCGTGGTATTACATTTCGAGGTGTGGGGCATGATTGCAGCCGGTAACCGCAACGCCATTCGCTTTCTTTCCATTGCCGCCGGCCTGTGGGCCGTGCTGGGGTGCTGCCTGGCCAGCGGCCAGGGGAATATCGATTTCCCAAGCCAAATCGCCCCCATCTTTACGAAGTACTGCGTCGGATGCCACAACGACCAGGATCGCGAGGGAGACTTGTCTCTGCAGCCGTTGGTCGCCGGCCGTCTGGACGATCTGCCGCCGCAGATGGTGGTGGCTGAGGACGCGGATCGCAGCCGATTGATCCAGGTCCTTACCGGTGCGGCCGAACCTCGCATGCCCCCCGAGGGGGAACCGGCACCGAGCCCCCAAGAGATCGCGCTCCTGCGGGCTTGGGTCGCGCACGGCGCGCCCGCCGTTCGGATGGTTGGCCCGCCTGCCAGTTTTTCGCCTCCACCCCTAAAACCGGCTCCCTCCGAATACCACCAGGTCGCGGCAGCCGTCGGATTGCCTGCCGGCGTCGCCCTGGGGCGGCTGGGGCGCATCGATCTGTACGATTGGACCACCGACCAGGCAGTTAACCTGTTGCAAGGACTCGATGGAGAAGTCACGGCGATGGCGTCCAGCCCCGATGGCAGCCACCTGGCCGCCGCGGTCAGCATTCCAGGCTTGGCAGCCACATCCCTGTGGATCGACGTTGCCCAGCGCCGGATCGTCCAGTCGTTCCCGGGACACACCGATGCAGTGTATGCCATGGCCGTCAGCCCCGACGGCAAGACCCTGGCGACTGGAGGCTACGATCGCCGGATTTTCGTCTGGGACATCTCCACCGGGCAGTTGCGACATGAGTTGACCGGGCACAACGGCGCGATCTATGACCTCGACTTTCACCCCAGCGGAATCGCATTGGCATCGGCTAGCGCCGATCAGACGATCAAGATCTGGCATGTGGACAGCGGACAACGTCTGGACACGTTGGGCCAGGCCGAAGGCGAATTGACCTGTGTCCGGTTTGCCCCGGATGGTCAATCGGTATTCGGCGCTGGTTACGATCGCCAGATTCGCCAATGGCGGTTGCTGTCGGTCGAACGTCCCGAGGTCAACCCGATGCTGCTGGCTCGTTACGCGCACGAGGGTAGTATCCTCGACCTGGAGATCGTGGACCAGCAATTCGTACTCAGCATTGCCGACGACCAGACGGTCAAACTTTGGGACATCGATGCCCTGCGTCCCTTGGGCGTCCTGCACACCACCAGGGATGTGCCGGTCGCCATCGCGATGGCGCCGACCGACGCTGCTGCCCCGACGGTGATCGAGATCGACGGGAGGCGGACACGGCTGGACCGAGCCGAATGGCAGCAGCGGAGGCGGGCCGCCCAGCGTTTCGATCGATCGCGGCGAATCGACTCCCCTTCGGCTGCAACTCCCACGATTGCCGCGGATCCACGAGAATTCCAGGAACAAGAACCGAACGATGATCCTCAGCACGCCCAGGCAATCGTCCTGCCGGCCATCATCACGGGCAACATCGCGCGCGGCGTAGCCTCGGCTGCGGACATCGGCGATGTCGACGTGGATTGCTTCCGATTCCAGGCGCTCGCCGGCGAGACATGGATCATCGAAGTGACCGCGGCCGGCGACAAGTCACCGCTGGACAGCCTGGTGGACATCCTTGATGCTCAGGGCAATCCTGTGTTGCGCACACGATTGCAAGCCGTTCAGGAATCGTACTTCACGTTCCGTGGCAAGGACGCCGATACCAGCGACGATTTCCGATTGCACAAGTGGGAAGAAATGGAGTTGGACGAGTACCTGTACTCCAGCGGTGAGGTAACTCGGTTGTGGCATTACCCTCGCGGCCCCGATTCCGGATTCAAGGTCTATCCGGGATTCGGTGCACGGCATACGTTCTTCGACACCACGCCGCTGGCCCATGCCCTCGGCGAACCGGCTTACATCGTTCGACCGCTGCAACCCGATGAGCAACCGTTGCCCAACGGTTTGCCGGTTTTCCCGATCTATTTCGAAAACGATGATGATCCCCTGCGCCGCATCGGTTCCGATTCTCGATTGACTTTTGTCGCTCCAGATGACGGCGCATACGTCCTGCGCGTGCGAGACGCCCGCGGATTCGGCGGTTCGGACTATGCCTATCGCACTGAAGTGCGTCGCCCGGCCCCGGATTTCAAACTGACGCTGGCGGGCACGAAGATGAGCATGCCCGTGGGCAGCGGACGGGAATGGAGCGTTACGGCCCAGCGGATCGATGGGTTCGATGGCGAAATCACGATCACGCTGCAGGACGTGCCCGAAGGGTTCGAGGTGACCAACCCCGTTGTGATCGAAGCGGGGCAGATGCGGGCCTTCGGGTGTGTGTTTGCCGATCATCCTGCCGCCGGAGAGGATCAACCGTCCGACCCCATTTCGATCCGCCTCGTGGCCACTGCCACGATCAATGGCCAGACCATCGAGCGCACCTTGCCACAGTCATTGGAGGTACAGCTTCAACCCGATAAAGACAAGAAAGAAGTCCGCGTGCGACTGTTTACCGATACCACTCGCAGCGAAGCGCTGAGGGTGTTGCGGTTGGCGCCGGGCCAGACCGCCAGCGCGGTCGTGGCGGTCGAGCGGGGCGGAACGAACAACCGTATCGAGTTCGGCAAGGACGACTCGGGACGCAACCTGCCTCACGGTGCATTTGTCGACAACATCGGATTGAATGGCCTGTTGATCACGGAGGATGCGGACGCTCGCGAATTCTTTATTACGGTGGCCCCCAAGGTGCAGCCCGGCCGCCGACAATTCCACCTCAGAAGCAATACCGCTGGCAACCCCACCAGTCGGCCTGTCTGGTTGGAGGTGCTGCCTTCCGACTCAGCGTCGGCTACCCCGGCCCGCTAGGTCCAGTCACGGTCGTCCGGTCGACGGCAGAGTGTTACGCAGCCGGTTGCAAAAGAATGCTGCCGGAAATGTGCGCCCCAGCCCTGCTGTGCAGTGCGATTTGTTCCATCAGCCACTCAGGGCCGGCCGATCGGCGCGGACCGAGCAACAGTATGTTCTGGTCCATGCAGCACCCTAAACGACGCGCCGCGGAAGAGTTGATAGCTCCGAGCTGCACGACGATCAACTGGAACTCGCGCCGCCACTGAACCATCCATTGCGGGAATTGCCTTTCGGTCCAACTTGGCCGTGCGCCGATCGGCAGAGGGATTTCTGTCTCTTTCCAGCGTCCGAGAGGACTTGCCGTCGCGGGCGGAATCCCCGGCGGTTGGTCGTCCTGGCGGTCGAGGTTACGGGAAGCAAAACATCTGGTACGAACGAGCAGACTCTCGCGGCGGGGACCGTCTGTGGCGCCGGTAACCCGCTGCATTACCGCGTTGATCGACGCGCGACCTGCAGAATCATCCCCGCCATCGATCAATCCGATTGCTCGGGTATCTCCCGCCTGCAGTGCGGCGTCCAAGTCGTGCAACCAGTCATCGGGCCCGCCGAGATCCATGGACTTCATCGTTGCAACCCCGGTAACGAATCCTTGAATCCATAACCCTTGACGCGCCAACCGAACAGCCGCCATGCCATCTTCGCCACAGGAAACCAACCAGTCGCCGCACAGGCCCCCGGGTCGACGCACAGCGTGGCAGCGACCTCTAGCCATTGCGCAGCCGCGAGAACAATTGCGCATAAGGCGGTGTACGAACAGCCGGTCGATCGCTCGGCGGGTTGGTAATGCTATCGCACACCGCAATGTCCGATTCGATCACCAGCAGGTCGCGATCGTCATTTTGGGACAACGCGCCCGGAGCAAACAGTTGATCCGCAGGAGCAGACTGCGAAGGGTACTGGGGCCCCGCCTCGGCAACCTCTTGCGGGCCACGCGGATCGGCACCCACGGGCGAAAGACGTACTTCCTCTGCCAGCTCGGTTTCGACGGCGAAAGCCGAGAAATTCAACTGCGATACCAGCTTCTCGATTTCTCCCTGCAAGTGCAATTCCTGGCTCAGGTCCGATGGGAACGCGGTGAATTCGAAAGGCTGGATCGAACCCAATGCCTGCACGATTGGGATCGCGGTGGTTTGGACTTCGTCAGCCGACAGGTTGCATGCCGGCGAGGCGGCTTCCGCTTGCCCACAGGCTGCCGCTTGCTCCAAGCGTGCATCGTCGGAGACTGGATCGCTGTTCCACCTTAGATCGTTCAGGTCATAAGTCTGTGTAATGACTTGTTCATTGGCGCTGAGCGCGAAAAGTTGATACTCGGGGATGTCCAGCGAGACATCATCGGTGCCGCCCCCCGCCGGTTCTGCTACGGCTGCGGGTGCCGTTGTTCCCGCGGCTGCCGGCGACTCTGGACCGGGCTCCAACCCGTCGGTTTCCGCTTGAGGTTCAGTCCCAGTCTCTCCGGTTATGTCGTGCCGGAGATCACCCCTCTGCTCCACTTCGTCCCCCCTGGCATGCGGAAGTTCCTGGCAGGGCTCACCGCTGGCGTCCTGCCCCACTGCTGGGGCGACGGGCGGTATCTCCAACTCTTCCGCAAAATCGGAACCGAACAGGTCGCGGGCCATGTTACCTTGAGCGGATGGAACACAACCCGATCCAGTATGGATCGGAGGATCTTGTTCCCAGAATCCCAACGATTCGATCTGCCGTTGTTCCTCCTCCAGTGCCGTCATGCGCTGTGCCGATTCATCGGGTTGCACTTCCGGGACGGGAGGCTCCGACGCAGTTGATTCCAAATGGGCGTCGTCCCAGGATTGTGGTGCAAAGGCCGCAAAGAACCCGAACTGGTTTTCAACCATTTCTATAGCATGGTCGCTTTCCGGATCAGTTTTGGACGTGCAGATTGGGGGTTCCGCTCCTTCAGTCGTCGGGCTGTCGTGGGTGCGAGTCCCCGCATCGCCCGGCTCGTCCACCTGCTCCACGAGATCCTGTCCGGTGGGCTCTGCGGGTTCCAGTTCAGAGTGACTCGCATGTTGTCCCTCGCGATCTGAACCTTCCGATACAACGCCTGCTTCCAACGGCGTCGGATCTGCGAATGGCTTCTCAGACGGTTCGCCTTCACGTGCTTCATCTCCCCAGTCCGAATCCGTGACGGCACGTGTCGATGTTGCATTGAATTCGACGGCGCAGGATGTTTCTTGCTCCTCATCCAGGGCCCCGAACTCGATGGCGGGAGCATCCTCATGACTTGTCGGATTCCGCTCCGCACCGATCTCCGTCCATGGCGTGGGAAGTTGCTGCAAGTCGGCCCAGGCTTCATCAATCAGCGTTGCGGAAATAGGACATTGGTCGCGGTCGGCGGCCAGCACGATGGCGTGGTCCATGATTTGATTGATCAATCGCGGAATCCCCTCGCTGCCCGTATGGACTGCCCGCAATGCGTCGTCGGTAATGACGGTAACCGGATCGATACCAGCCACCGTAAATTGGTGGCGCACATATTCGGCCGTTTCGGACCGCGTCAATGGCGACAGGTAACTTCGCACGGCCAATCGTTGATGCAGCAACTCGAGCGCGGGGGCGGCCAGCACCTCTTCCAGGACGGGGCAACCAGCCAGCACCAAACGAACGCGGGCGGTGCCATTGCGCGTGAAGTTGGTCATCAACCGCAGCTCTTCCAGCAACTCGGGGGGCAAGACCTGCGCTTCATCCACCAGGATGCAAACGCCATCGGGGGCCCCGTCCCCGCCGGGCATCAACCGATCGAGGATCGCCAAACGCAATTCTCCCTCGCTGAGGTTGCGATACGGCAGTTGCAATTCGTAGAGCACGTTTTGCAGCAAGGCCAGGCGGTTGTTGATGTTTCCCCCAAGTATCGGCACCACATCGAACCGGTCCGCTACATCCTGCGCAACCACCTGCAAGAGCATGCTCTTGCCCAGCCCCGCCCCACCAACGATCATGGCGGGCCCTTCACAGCGGCGGACCGCGCGCGTGACCGACTGGCGCGCGGCTTCCAGTCCGTCGCTGGGAAAGTAGTACTTGGCATTGGGGATGGATCCGAAGGGACGATCATCCATGTACGTCAAACGCTTCAATGCATCCATGCTTACTTCTCAATGCATAATAGGTATTGCGTGAACGAACCTGTGCTCTTGCGTATATCAGGTTGGAATCATGCTTGTGTGACGGAACGTTAACGCCACCAGACCAGCAACGTTGCCAGCCCCTCCAACGGGCTCGATACGGCCAGGGCGCGCCATCGACCGTCGAGTGCGAGCCGGATTACGGCCAGCAATGCCATTCCGCACGCAGTCGTTTCCACATATACCGGCCACTCGCGCATCAACGCAAGTCTCATGCGCTCCAGGCGCCGGCGCCACCGATCGAACGTTCGTTGATCGGCCGTTGGCGCGATGATCCGCACCTCGACGATCCCCAAACAAGGGATACCCGCGGTCATCAGCGTTTCCGCCGCAACGTGCGCGTCCACGCGGGCAGCCCGCATTCGGTAGACTCCCCAACC
>RFIQ01000118.1 GCA_003695565.1 Planctomycetota bacterium
CCTCAAACGATTCGCCTGCGCCTGCGTTACGCCAAGGCTTTCGAGAAAAAGCCCGGTCAGAATCGAGTAGCGATCGCGGCTCCCAAATCGCCCGTACATCGTTGGACGGTACGAGTGCCGCAGCCCGGGGTGCAGATCCAGATCGAACCGATGGTGGCGTTGTCGGACCGTTCCTCTACCGGGAACGAGCAACCGCCTGCCCCGCCAATTTCACAAGTCCAAGCGCTGGTCGGTGCTGCCGACGAAGTCATCATCAGTTGGACGGCCCAGCGCGAGGGGGCCATCGACATGGAAGCCTTGATCACGTCCGATGCCACTCACCAGGTGTTGATCAGCGACGGGGTTATGCGCACCCGGTCGACGATCCAGTTCAGCATATCCCGCGCTCCGGTGGCAGAATTGACTCTGCAAGTCCCAGCCGATCACAAGATTATCCATGTCTACGACCCCAATATCCGCAAGTGGAGTGTGCGCGAGGCAGAGGGTGCTCAGCTCGTGCGCATCGAGTTGTTCGAACCGGTGGAGGGGTTGCAAAGCGTGCAGTTGGAGCTGGAGCATTTCTTCGACAGTTCATCCGGAGCCGCTGAGTTGGATGTCCCGCTGGTGGAAGCACGGGAGGTCGGCCGCCAACAAGGTGCCGTCCTGCTGGCGCTGGCATCGGACTTGCGATTGGAAATCATTTCCCGCACGGGATTGATGCAGACCGACGCTGCGGACTTCCCCCGGTCCCTGCAACAGATGGAATGGAATCAGGCATACCGTTATGCGGCTGTGCCCTATGCCTTGCGGCTCCGCGTGGAAAAACTGCATCCCCGCATACGCGTGCGGCAACTGACCGAGCTGTTGGTGGAACCGCAAGGGCTGCGGTCCACTTGGAGCATCGCATTGCACATCGAGGATGCCGGCATCTTCACCCTGCCGCTCCATATCCCCGACGGCTGGAAGGTCACGGCGGTGCGCGGAGAGGCGATCGCCGAAGGTCAGCCTGCGAGCGTCAAGGGTTTTCATGGCGAGCCTGCGGAGGATGGCCAACAACTGATGGTCGCGTTGACCGGCAAAGGGCAAGGCGACTTGGGGTTGGTGGTCGAATTGGAAGCGCCCCTGCCATCGGACAGCGATTTGAACAGCGCCGGCAGCACCGCTGCGCTCCAGTTCCGACTTCCCCAAGTCGCCGCTCCGGAGGTCGAGCGTGTGGATGGTTGGGCGGTGGTGTATGCTCCTGAATCGTTGCGGGTCAGCAGCGGGGAGCTGGACGGAGCGCGCAGCGTAGCAGTCAGCGAGGCGCTGCAGGAACTGGGATCCCGGGCACCGACCAGCAATTCCCCGGTGCGTCCAATTCTGGCCGTGACGCACGCAGCGCGGCCCGCCATGCTGCCATTGCAGGCCGAGCGCCGGAATCCATACGTGGTGGTGCGGCAGATCCTGATGGTGGATGTCGAACCGGGGGTGGCGCACTTCACCAACCAGTTGCATTATGAAATCCAATACAGCAGTTTGGAATCTTTGCGCATCGATTTGCCCGAGACGATCGCCGCATTGGTGCAGAATGCGAGCTCCACCATACGGGAAACTCCGATCACTCCGCCGCCGCAGGACCTGGCCGACGGCTATGTGGCGTGGGAGATGCGCGGCGAATCCGAGTTGATCGGGCCGCAGACGATAACGCTCCGCTGGCAGACCGCCTTGCCCAATCTGGCGGTGGGCGAGCGGCAACGCATCGACTTGCCCAGAATCGTGCCGCAAGGAGTGGAGCGGTTGAGCGGACAGATCTTGATTCAGCGCGCCGAAACACTGGACGCGATCCCCAGTTCGGATGCATCCGGTCTGCGACCGATCGATCCGGCGCGCGATGTTTGGCCCGAAGCATCACAGTTCGCTGCTGCTCGGGCTCTGGAGTTCTACGGCCCGTGGACGCTGGGGCTGGAGCTGACCCGGTACGAATTGGAAGATGTCAAGCGCACCAGCATTGAACGGGCTGTGGCCAGAGTGGTAGCCACCCGCAGCGGGCAACTCAGTTATCAATTGTTGTACCGTTTACGCAGCGCCCGCCAGCGGTTGGCATTGCAGCTTCCCGCTGACGCTCAATTCGACGCTGATCCGGTACGCATCGACGGTGTCCCGGTTGAGTTGCAGAAGGGACAGGGAGGCGATTATTTCATACCTTTGGGTGGACAAGATCCGGATCAAGCATTTGTTATCGAGCTGCGGTACGTGCGGGAGGCGGACACCGACCAGATCTCCCTGCCAGTCTTTCCTGAGGAACCGGCGGTGCAGCAGGTCTACCTGGCCATCTACCTGCCCAAGGAGTGGCGGCCGGTTCATTTTCAGGGCCCCTGGACGCCCGAATTCACGTGGCGGCACAGCACAAACCTGGCTTTGCGTCCCGTGCCGGCGGTCAGTGAGCGTGGCTTGACGAATTGGGTTGCAAGCGATCAGAAGAAGTCGTCGATTCGTGAATTCCCGACCGACGGGGTAATGTACCTGTTTTCATCGCTGCGGCCGGCCCCTCCGCCGGAAGGAGATTTGCGGCTGTGGATCGTTAACGTGTACGCCTGGAACGGTTTCTGGTTCACAGCGTTGGTTCTGATCGGCCTGGCCCTCATGCGCGCGTCACTGGCGACCAGGTTGGCCGCCATGGTAGCTCTGCTCGGATTGCTGCTGGCCAGCGGCCTGGTCGCGCCTTTGCTGGCGGCGCAGTGGACAGACCTGCCCCTGGCCCTGGGCGTGATGCTGGTCGGTCTCGCCTGGTTCGCGCAGGGTGCGGCAAGTGGCCTGCAAGCGGTCCGCCGCTGGCGTCCTCCACCCGATGCCAATCCACAACCGCAGCATTCCGACGGCGTGACCGAGGTTCCGTCGCCAGAGGGTTCCGCTCCCGGCGCGGGACCGGTTTTTGAGGCGGAAGTCCACCAAAGCGAAACGGGGGATGGGGACGAGTCCGAAACAGAGACGAATTCCGATGCAGAGGATCAAGGAGGGCGATCATGAGTCCAGCACACGCTCGACCAATCGCATTGCGGTGGTGCAACGCAGGACTCGGCCTGGCCATCGCCTGGGTGATGTTGCTGAACTGCGGGTATGTCGGCTCCGCCACTCACGCGGCACCGCAAGACAAGCGACACCAGGCGGCCCAGGACCGACCACAAGACGAGCCGGTTGCCGACCATCGGTTGCACAGAGAATTGTACGTTCCCATCGAACACCTAGATGCACTGTTGATCAGTGGCGACCAACGCGTTTACTTGGAACGTGAGGAATTCGATCGCTTGCTGATGCAGCGGCAGGTCGAATCGGAATCGCCGCCGATCGATTCGGCGGTTCTAGCGGCCAATTACTCGATGCGGATCAGCGGAGACCGCGCCTTCATTGATGGCGAACTGACGATCGCCAATTGGCAGACACAACCGACGTTGGTTCCGTTGGAACTGTCCAACGTGGGATTGCTGTCGGCAAACGTCGATGGCGGTCCCGCACGGTTGACCCGCGATCAGCACGGGCGAACGCTGTTGATGATCGAGGGAGAGGGCACGCACCGATGCCACCTCAACCTGGTCACGTCCGTCCAGGTGGACGCCGCACGGCAGACGCTGCAGTTCCAGCTTCCGCGTCCCCCGGCCTGCCAGTTGGAGGTTGTGGTGCCGGGTGACGTCGAAGTTACCCAAGGAGCCGACGTGGTCGAACGAGTGGTGGATACGCGTTCCAATACGACGCGCTTTCAGTGGATTCTGCGAACCGGGCCGATGTCGGTAACCATGAGTTTGAACAACAAGCGATTGCAGGACTCCAGCATCACCCTGGCCCGCAGCGTGTTGGTATCCGAACTACGGCGGGGCGGTGAGCGATTGCATGCTACGACTTCGCTACACATCGTGCATGGCGCGGTAAACGAATTCCGCGCGGGTCTGGACGAGAACGTCGAGGTGCACCAGGTGGACGCCGATCGGCCCCATCAATGGCAGGTGGTGAGAGGTGAGAGCGGCCCCGTGCTGGTCGTTCGCTTTCCCACGCCTGTTACCGATCTAGTCGTGTTGCGATGCGTGCTCGATGTGCACCGAGGTGCGGATAGCCAGTGGCAGTTTCCTCGATTCGCCCCCATGGACACGATCGGGGCGTCCGCAGTGGCCGGAGTTCTGTTGGAACAGGGTCTGCGTCTGTCAGGGATTGATGGTGAATTGGTCATGCCGATCGACGGCCGCATTCTCGTCGACGCATTGCCGCAAACCCTGCAATCGGCACAGACAGTCGGGGCGGACCCGTTGGTGCCGGTGGCTGCATTCGTCGTTCCAGCGTCCTCGCGGTACACGATTGCGGCGCATCTCGATGCCCCGCCTGCCGAATTGCATGTTGCATCGACCGCCATGTTCACCGTCTCCGAACAACAGATCCAGCAAACGGCCGTCATGGCGATCACTCCGCTGCATCAGCGAGTCTATCACGTCGACCTGCAGTTCCCCGTGGGCTGGGACATCGAAACAGTTCGGGACGCCCAGGGCGAACCGTTGCAATTCGATACTCGCAACGAAGATGATCGAGTGCGGGCCCACGTGACGTTGGCTCGCGCGGTGCAGTCTGGAGAAACATCGACGATTCACCTGACGGCGCGGATCGTCCCGGACGATTGGATCGGAGATTGGCAGAGTCAAACCGTCGAGATTCGCCCAGTCGAGGTCGTCGGCGCAACCGATCACATCGGTGCGATCGAGATTCTGCCCGCAGGGGACCTGGAAGCGCGCGTTGTCCAGTCGGAGGAATTGATCGTATTGAGTTCCGCTGAAAAGCAGGAGGCTGGACTCTCGACCGATGACGCCGGGGCGGCCTTTCAATTCTGGGAACCCTCCTGGTCGGCTACCCTGGAAGTGCAAAAGTTTGCGCCGCGCAAAGTGGCTCGAACGCTGAACTTTGTCGATCTGCAACCCGACTCGATGCGCGCGCATGCAGAGCTGATTTTCCTGATCGAGCGGGCGGCAACCTCCGAGCTGGTTTTCTCCCTGCCGGAATCGACTCCAACGGAAATCTCCATCACTGCATTGGCG
>RFIQ01000119.1 GCA_003695565.1 Planctomycetota bacterium
ATTCCAATCATCGTTTTCGCAGTTCAAGTAAGCATTCTCGGGTCATCGCCGCACCACGCGTGCGTTTCCACTTTGCGTAGATTATAACAAGCATCGAGCGTCGCGAGACGCCGCTGCGTTCCACTTCCGCGCCGGCGTATCCTCCGGAAAGGGCACGTGCGATTCTGCTGAAATGCTTCCCCCTTTTTTGACGAACAGGAGTCCGAATGGCAATCCAACGCATGTTTTATCGTGCCCTCGTGCGCCGGAAGATTCTGCTGGTCGATGCTCCGCCCGGCACTGGCACAGTAGTCGATGTCCCGACTGGGCTCTGTGGGATAGGTTGTCGTCGTGCCTGCGGCAGTCATGGTGGGCGGGATCAGCGGCGATTTGCCGCGTTCATGTTGGTTGCTCTATTGTCGGGAATCGCCATGCTGCCATCGATCGCCAACGCGGACCAGTGGGATATCTGGATCGGAACCAGTTCGGGCAACAACAGTCGCGGAATCTACCACTGTCTGCTCGATGGAGACAGTGGCAAGTTGGGTCCCTCGGAGTTGGTGGCTGAGATTCGCGCTCCGGGATTCCTGGAATTGCATCCCGAACACCATCTGCTTTACGCCGTGGGGCAACTGCAGGATGGTCCCTGCGTAGCCGTGTACCGTGTGCTGGGGTTGGGCGACCAGGCCCGGCTGGAGCTGGTCGACCAGGAATCGACGGGTGATGGAGGTGGGACCCACGTCAGTGTGCATCCCAGTGGTCGTTTGCTGCTCACCGCCCAGTACGGCGGCGGTTCGGTATCGGCTTATGCGCTGGAGAAGTCCGGGTTGATCTCCCGTCGCACCCAGGTGATTGAACACCAAGGCGGGTCCGGAGTAGTCCCAGGCCGCCAAGACGCACCCCACCCGCACTGGACAGGATTCTCACCCGACGGCCGCTTCGCGCTGGTACCCGATCTAGGATTGGACGAAGTGATCATCTACCGAGTCGACCTCGAAACCCAAACGATCCACCCGCATGGCGCGGCGCCGACGGGCCCCGGCAGCGGTCCACGGCATCTGAAATTTCATCCCAACGGAAAATGGGTCTATGTCTTGAATGAGTTGGCCCTGAGCGTCGCCGTCTTTCAGTATGACGTCGACAGCGGTTCGATGGAGCTGAAACAGACGATCCCGACAGTCCCGGCGGAAGAACTTGCTCGGGAGAAGTTTGCCAGTGCCTCGGAAATTCGCGTGCATCCCACCGGCCGCTTTGTGTACACCGCCAATCGGGGGCACGATACGATCACCGTCTTTTCGGTCAGCTCCGCCGGTACGTTGTCGCCGGTGCAAGTCGAACCGGTTCGTGGGGCGACCCCCCGCAATTTCAACTTGTCCCCCGACGGTGCCTGGTTGGTCGTCGGCGGCCAGGATTCCAACACACTGGCTTCCTTCGAAGTCGATCCGCAATCCGGCAGGATCACCTACAACCGCAGCATCATCACCACGCCTTCGCCGATTTGCATACTGTTTCATCCGCATTAGCGGCCTGAGGGGCCGGGAGGGCGGCGTTTGAGTGGTCAGGAAACCGTGCTGGAATTGTTTGCCGGGATCGGTGGCATGGCCTGCGCATGGCCCGAGGCGGCCGATGTGGTGGCCGTCGATATCAATCGATCCGCCGCCGAGCTGTATCGCTCCAATTTTCCGCACCTCTATGTGATAAGTGGGTTGGATGGCGGCGGTGCGCACAACCGGTTGCTAGGTGACCTGTGGCATCGTAGCACCTGGTGGATGTCTCCGCCGTGTCAACCTTTTACGCATCGGGGAAAACGACGCGACGTAGACGATCCGCGTTCGGCAGCCTTGCAGACCTGCATCGATGCCATCGAACGGTGTCGCCCACGGTGGATTGCCATGGAGAATGTGGCTGCGTTTCGAAATTCGAAGGCATGTCGGCGATTGATCGAAACCCTGGAACGGTCGCGTTACCATTATCAGACTTTGGATCTGTGTGCGACAGAACTGGGTTGGCCCAACCGCCGTCCCCGTTTCTATCTGGTTGCCGGTCTGGATCGGCCACGCGCCTGGAGAAGGCGACCATTCTACCGCATATCGCTGGAGGCGTTCCTGGAAACTGACGAAGCGGTTCATCCCGATCTATGGATCGACGAGGCGACGACGAAGCGCTACCACAGCGCCATCGACCGGGTCATGCCAGGGGATCCACGCCAATCGACCGCGTGCTTCACCGCCAGTTACGGAAAGTACGTTGTCCATTCCGGATCGTACCTGCAGATCGAATGCAAGGGCGGCGGCTGGCGTCTGCGAAGGTTTTCGCCGCGGGAAGTCGCCAGGCTGCTCGGTTTTCCAGATACCTACCGGTTCGATGCGCAGAACAGGCGGGCCATGTGGAAGATGCTGGGCAACAGCCTGTCCCTGCCTGCAGCAAGGTACATTCTGTCGCATCTGCCACACGGCCCGAATCCCGAATTGCCGTGGTGGAGTCGCGATTGACTCACCCGCCATGCACGCTACTTCTTGCGAGCCGCGGGCTTTTTCTTAGCGGTTTTCTTTTTCGCTGCCTTCTTTACCGTCTTCTTTGCAGCAGCCTTCTTGGCTGTCTTCTTCTTTGCAGCGGCTTTCTTAGTGGTCTTCTTGGCCGCAGCCTTCTTGGTACCGGCGGCGTTGCGGCGCGCGACCTTCTTCTCTTTGATTGGGCCGTGCTCTTGTTCGTACAGTTGGATGATCTTGTCGCGATCTGCGATCTTCTTCTCGCGAGCCAATTTGGCCAACTCGAGGGCTACTTTCTTACCCCAACGAGAAACCGAGAAACGCGCGTTCTGGCGTTGGCCGTCGGCCGATTTCCACGAGGCGATGTAGTACTCGTACACGCAGTTCGGGTAGCGGCTGTCCGCGTCGCTGGAGAAGTGAACTCCCACCACTCCCGTCTTGTTGCGTTTGCCCAGCTTGCCCTCGGCCGTTTCGGGTGGAGGAAGCTCCTTGGTCCATTGTTCGTACAAAGCCTTGGCTGCGTTCTCGGCCTTCTTCTTGCCACCGGCCGACTTGTCCGAAATGAACTTCGATCGGCGCTCGTCTCCTCGCTTGATCCGCACCAGCCAACCGTGCGCTTCTCCCGTGTCGACACGAGAATATCCCTTGACTTTTCTTGGCATACGTAGCCTCCTTCGAAAAACAGTGAAATCACCCAGTCACTCGAACAACTCTGTCAGGCTCAGCCGCACCGCATGCGAATCCAGTTGTTCGCCAGGTGCAGCCACGCCGTGTGTGGTTTGGCCATAGCCCCAATGCGCGGTTCGTTTCCCACCCCGCACGTGGACAATAATCAAGAGGAATGTGGAACCAACCATGTTCCCTGGAGACCGTTGCATTCATCCTACTTTGGTGTTTGTCCTTGTTCCGGCCAATCGTTAGGCAAGTTAACTCTGGTGGGCGTGATTGCAGGGCGGGGCATCCAATTCCGCCGATAGAAATCTGATGAACAATTGTACCGTTTTTTTTGCAATGTAAAGCATGTCTTGATCGAATTTCAAGATTTTTTCTTTGTGAACGAACTTGCACAGCGCAACATCTCCGAATCAGCCGCGTGTTCGCAGACTCGGTACGGTTCGACTCGCAGGAACACACCTCCCCGATCCCAACCCGAACACCACTGTGCATCCTCTCGCATCGCATCGTGCAGCGCGAGGCATCGGTCCGAATGCTTCCTGCGGAACTTCGGTCATGCTCTTCGGCACGGGTGCGCTGTGTCGACTGACGCTTCCCCCAGCATGCCGTCACTATTCAAAGGCCGTCACCACCATGCGGCCACATACAGAACCGATTTTTCGCGCCGAAGATCTTGCGAGTCGAGCAATTCGATGCGAGATCCTGCAATATTTTGTCCGCGCATATCGATGCTCGGTGAGCAATTGCACATTCACGAAAAAGCAGAAGCGACCGATTAATCCAATGCAGATCGCTATGCGGTTATCCCGCAACGGAGGTCAGACGACGACCAACGTCACAGACCTGCCCACCACCCATCACTCAGACGCTGGCTTGGTGCCGATGTATTGGTAGTAGGGGGCTCGGATGAATGGGATATAGGGAACCTTAGAACGTCGTTCCTGCAACCACTGTCGATCGGTGTGTGCCAGCAGGTAGGGCAAATGATCCGCCGAGGGGAACACGTTGTCCAACGCAAACCATGTTGGCCAGAAAGTGCGCGTGAACCAACTGTGACGGATCGCACCATCGAAGCTGGGATGCTTGCGCGACACATAGAAGTCGACGACGCCGATCGTTCCCCCCGGACGCAGCATGCGCAGCGCATTATCGATGGCCGCAAACCAATCGGGGATCATGGTCAGGGAGTAGGAGAAGGTCACGACGTCGACCTGTCCCTCAGTCGGTTGCCACTCGGTCGCATCCGCCTCCACCGCCTCGACGTGTTCCCATCCCAAGCTGCGGAAACGTTTGTCGGCCACCTGCAACAAGGAGCGCGCCAGGTCGACGACGTAGGCTTTCCGCAGTCGCGGTACTCGATCCTGAATGAATTCCAGGTTGGCACCGGTGCCGCCACCCAAGTCGACCCAAATGCCTCCCTCGGGTAGATCGATCTGCCGATAGAGTTCTTCGCGCCCTTGCAACAGCCGCTTCCGAAAATCGTCGTACGCCTCGGCTTGCCCCGCATAAAAGTTCTCCATCCGCTCGCTGTGATCGCGACCGCGGACCGGGCGGAGAGCCAGGTGATACAGGATTTTCAGATCGGATAACAGCGACATTGCATTTTCCCCGGGGCAACCGCGATGGGTGTCCTGTACCGATACAGGCGCTACACAGAAGGAGTGGCGAGCAGGTCCGCGATGTAAAAGCTTCCGTAGGTGTGGACACGATCTCGCTGGTGCAATTCGGCTGCCCATTCAGGATAGAATTTCAACAACCGCGGCAATTGGACTTGCTGGCCCTGGTGCTGCACCCGGACCTGATCGATGAAATCGGTTCGCAGGCCGCCGCTGCGCCACAAGATGCGTGCGTTGTCCGCGGCTCGATTCAGGATGGCCTGCCATTCCAGCTCGAGCATCGGAAACAAATGAGCAGACAACCAATCCATGTGGTCGAGCAATACGAAGTGCGACATCTTTCGATCTGATTTCTCCAGAAACCCTTGCACGCTGTCGGTGTGCACCGACACGTTGCCCACGCGTTGATCCTTCAGCTTTTGAAAACTGGCGGGTTTGAGATATTCCGGGCAGCACTCGTGCGTGTAGCGGCCCGTGATGTAGACGCGCCAAAAATAGTTGTCTTGAATCGGTAGTTTGGCAAATACGGCTTCGACCGAATCTTGCACGAACTGGAGAATCCCGCCAGGGTATTGCTTGTCGATTTGCATCCGTTGGGCTTTGGGGACCCCCAACAGCGAGAGCGTCGAGTCCCGCTTCATCGCAAAATTCAGCGTCCGCGTCCAGAAACGGTCCCGCATTTGTTCGTACAGCTCGCGTTGTTGCTCGACGGTTTGGCAATCGAGCAAGGCGTTCACTTCGTTCCGCAGCTTCGCAACCCGGTCGATATAGAAACGGATTCCCCGAGCAAAGGCTCCCGATGTGCCGCGGTAGTAGAACGACCGCTTGGGATTATCGAAAAACCGGATGAACCGATCCCAGTATCCCTGCGACCAGTCGCTTAAATCGGCCCGCATGGCGGATCGGTAAATGGATTCGGCCCGGGGATGATAGCCGCCACCGAAGAACTGAAAGAAATCTTCGAATTCCAAGTTGCGGATACCGGCGATCTTCAGCTCCAGCAACGCGTTTTGCCGGGGGTTCATATCCACCGCATGGACATGTTCCGGGCCTGCCAGGGCATAATCCAAGGCATTGCAACCCGCCGAAGTGATGACGAGCACCCGGGAGTCCGGCCCCAGTTGAAGCGCTTCGCGGTCCAAACGCGGATCCTCCCAGCACGTGTTGTAAACCAGGTTGTTCCCGTGGACCAGGCTGAATACTCGGCCGCTTATCCAATTGCTGAACGACATCCGTCCTCCTTCTCCGACATGCGTATAGCCCGGCCCGCGCCGGCGGCAACAATGTCCAAAATCGTAATAGGATCCGCCTGATTCTGCGAGGGCGGACGCAGGTGCCGGGCCAGAAATCGCCCAGTGAGAGCAGCGGGAAGCAGCCACCGATGCCAGACCTCTCCCCGGGG
>RFIQ01000120.1 GCA_003695565.1 Planctomycetota bacterium
GACTGCCCAGTGGGCCGCCGACGCTTCGGTACCGGCCGCCAGCTACGGGATCGATGCCTCCGAGCACGTTCGCGCAAAAAGGTTGTACCGGGCGGGCGGGGAGCAGCAGTTGCTGGTTACCGCCGGACATACCTTGATGCCTTTGACGTTGAAAATCCCTGGTGACCATATGGCTCGGGCCGCGCTGGCAGCCATTGCCACTGCCTGGCTCTTCGAGTTCCCGATTCCGGAAGCCATCACGGGAGTGGAAGCCTTGACGCGCATCCCGGGACGCATGCAGCGATTGCCCCAGTCGATCGACACCCCTGTGCACATCGATGCCGCCGACACGCCCGATCGCCTGGCTGTGGCGTTGCACGCCCTGCGGCAGCACCAGTTCGGTCCGACCACGGTGGTGCACGACCTGGGGGCCCGCTTGGAACCGCAGTGGCGGTCGCGGCTGGGAGAAGTGCTCCAGCGCAACGAGTGTCGCATCGTATTGAGCGGTTCCGAGATGGCCCCCGAGGCGGTCCAGTCGATGGCCATGGACGTGCTTGGCGGAGTCCAGTCGCCCGGCAGGGTGGAAGTGATTCCCGACCGGGAGGCCGCCATCGCCTGGGCCATGGAACGCACCAGCAGTGGGAACGTGCTCCTTACCGGGCGTGGGGCGGAAGCCTGGGTTAATCGCGATGGCGAAATGCGGACCGATGAGGGAGTCGTCGCCACGTGGCTCGATTGCCGCCAGCAAGCTCCGGCAATTCCGCAATTAAATATTTTTCCGCCCCATGGACCAAATTCCATTTTTTCGCATTGACGGCGGATTTCGAGATTGGCTATTCAAGGACTTACACGACGGAGCAAGGGGCTGAACAAAGACACCGCCCGGCCCGGAAAGCGCGGTGGAGTTGATGTCAACCCGAGCGATCACGGAGGATCGCGCTTGCTGGCACGGATGCCAAATCAGTGGAAGTCCTGTCGTTGGCTATGCTTTTGCGGGAAATCATAGCTGGCCTCCCTCCTGGGTCGGAGCACAATGCCGATTGCGTGCGGTTTCTGGGTCAGCCGCAGCGATCGGAGCTTCGCGACAGGGCTTAAGTCTGTGCACCGGAGCGTCGGTTTCGACCGCACGCTCCGGTGCCAGGGAACAATGGCCTGCGCGAGCCGTTCCGGCGGCACGCGCAGGCCTTTTTCTTTGGCCATAGCTCGGTGTTTGTCTTACCTCCCTCGCACCGTCAGCGGGCAGGATTCTTCACTAGTCGCGGCGTAGGATGCTCGACCCAGCCCACCGGCCGGACGTTGGCTCCAACCCGCGCTCCATCGCCCAGGTCCTGCCCAGCCCTGCGGGCGTAGCCCAGCAATCGATCGACGACCTCAGGACGCCGCGCCAACTCATTCCGCTGCTCAGCCACATCCTTGACCAAATGAAACAAGCCCGTGGGCCTGTAGGCGAACTCCTGCGGGGAACCCCCTCCCGCCGTCGGCTCATCTTCAGCCAAATACAGTTTCCAGGGGCCAGACCGCACGGCGCGCAATCGATCGCGGTGATAGTAGTAGAAGGCGTCGTACGGTGATCGCTCGGTGTGCGGATTGCACCACAACGACCAGACGTTATGCCCATCGATCACCCGGTCTGCCGGCAGTTCCGCGCCGGCCAGATGGGCGAATGTGGGAAGCAGGTCCATCAATGTGCAAAGTTCCGCGCATTGCTGACCCGCGGCAATGGTGCCTGGGGCCCAAACGATCGCTGGCACGCGCATGCCTCCTTCCTCGATCGAGTACCCCCAGCCCTTCAACGGAGCGTTGCTACCCTGAGGCGGGTTGCGCCGCGGTGCGCCATTATCGGATGTCCATACGACCAATGTATGATCGGCGATGCCCACCCGGCGAATGGCATCCAGGATTGCACCAGCGGACCAGTCCAGTTCGAGGACGGCGTCGCCGTAGGGGCCTTCGCCGCTGGCCCCGCGAAACCGCCCGCTGGAAAACGGTGCGGTCGTGCTCCCGGGCATCGCATGCGGAAGGTACAGGAAGAAAGGGCGCTGCCGGTTGGCTTCCATGAACGCAATCGCCCGCTCGGTGTAGCGACGGGTCAATTCGTTGCGGTCCACGGGCGCTTCGACCACCCGTTCCCCCTCCATCAAGGGCAATGGCGGCCAATTGGTGCCTGGACGTGGAGTCATGTCGTCGCTGTAGGGAATCCCGAAGAAGGAATCGAATCCTTGCCGCGTTGGCAGGAATGCCGGTTGGTCGCCCAAGTGCCATTTGCCGATGCATGTGGTTGTATAGCCCACGCCCCGTAAGACTTCCGCAATGGTGATCTCCTCAGGGTGCAATCCGTTGTGTGAGACGGGGCGCAGCACCGCGCCGTCGGGTTGCGGGTTGTCCAAGCCGACGCGGCGAGGATAACAACCGGTCAGTAACGCAGCGCGGCTGGGCGTGCACACCCCGCTGGCCGAGTAACAGTGGGTCAGACGCAGACCTTCGGCAGCCATCCGGTCCAGATGAGGTGTCCGGTAACGCGTGGATCCAAAGCATCCCACATCGCCGTAGCCCAGGTTGTCACACAGGATGACCACGAAATTCCAGGCCGTTTCCCCGTCCGAGCCGCCGGAAGGGGGCTGGCCCAGGCATGGTCCTGTGCCGGTCACCATCGCTGCCGCGAACCAGACGATGCACCGCCAGGTGAGTGGTTTTCGACCGCTGCGACGACTACCATGGCGCGGGTGGCAGGCGCGCGTCGTCCTGGTCAGTGTGGGTGCGCGGCCACCGTGTACCGCCGATGCCCCGTCCTCCGGCGGCTGACCTTCCATGGAGTTCTCTGGTCCGCAACAGGTGACCGATCGCCGTACCCAGCGCGCGGCGCGGTGGGGTAGTGAACTGCGCATGAAAATTCCCGTCTACTCTCGTGTACAAAGGTGTACTGGCATGCGAACAACAATTGTATCGATGATTGCCGTGATGGTGTTTCTGGGGGCCAGTGCAGCAACCGGTTGGGCCGACGATCGCTTGGTCCAGCCGCGACCCGAGGCTGACCAGACGGCGGAAGGGTTCTCCTGGTACGATGCGCAGGACATCGGCATCGAGGGGCAGGGTTGGAAGGACGTCGACCAGCCTTATGACCGGTTGCCAGCCAAGGCCAAGGAAATGGTGCGTTCCGCCGTGTGGGAGCTCAGTCGAGATTCGTCAGGCATGTTGGTGCGATTCAAGACCGACGCCACCACGATCGCTGCCAGGTGGAGCTTGACTTCCGAACGGCTGGCGATGCCGCACATGCCGGCAACCGGCGTGAGCGGATTGGATCTGTATGTCCGCGACCAGGCCGGACGGTGGCGGTGGTTGGCGGTCGGCCGACCCACCGCGTTTCCCCAGAATACCGCTACCTTGGTCCGAGGGCTTCCTGCCGGCACGCGAGAGTACTTGTTGTACTTGCCTCTCTACAACGGAGTGCTCAGGGTTGAGGTAGGCGTACCGCGCGAGGCAGAACTGTTTGCTGTTTCACCACCGCATGACCGCCGACCGATCGTGTTTTACGGTACGTCGATCACGCACGGCGCGTGCGCCTCGCGGCCGGGTATGGTCCATACGGCGATTCTGGGGCGGCGGTTGGAATACCCCGTGGTCAATTTGGGGTTCTCCGGCAATGGCCGTATGGAGATCGAGGTGGGGCGGTTGATGGCGGAACTCGATGCTTCGGCCTATGTCATCGACTGCTTGCCGAACTTGACAGCAGATCAAGTTGCCGAGCGCACGGAGCCGCTGGTACGAGTGCTCCGCCAGGCCCGGCCCGATGTGCCCATCCTGCTGGTCGAGGATCGAACCTATGCCGATGCATTTCTGGTGACCGGAAAAAGGGAGCGGAACGAGTCCAGCCGCCGCGCGCTGCGATCCGCCTACCAGCGCCTCCAAGCGGCCGGTGTATCGGGATTGCATTACCTGGAAGGCGAAGGATTGTTGGGAGACGATGGCGAGGCGACAGTCGATAGCTCGCATCCCACCGATCTGGGGTTCTTCCGCCAGGCTGCCGCATTTGAACCTCCCCTACGCCGCATGCTGGCCCTGCCATAGTATCGCTCTGGAAAAGTGGGCAATGCCGAGTCCGAGTCTCTGGAAATAGCCGAAGGGTGTGCTATGCTGGAGCCCGTTTCGCTTCGCTGGCACGTTTCCCGCCGGTTATCGTGGTTGCCCTGCCTCAATTCCGTTCCCTCCTGGAGACTGTTTCAATGCGCATCTTCGTGTTGTGTTGGGTGTTCGTTGCCTGGATCGTTCCGCATAGCGCGTTTGGTCAGGATGAAGGCAGTTCGGCAGATCGAGGCAACACGCAAGCTGCGGTCGCGGAGAATCAGGCGAAGAAACGGGCCGGTCCCCGGCCCACGGAGGCCGCTGGGGCGTTCTTGGAAACGCTTTCGGACGAGCAGCGAAGCAAGGCGGTGATGGATTTCGACGACGAGCAACGGGTGCAATGGCACTTTATCCCCAAGGAATCGCGGAAGGGCCTGCCGCTGATGGAGATGAAGGAGCAGCAACAGAAAGCGGCTCACCAATTGCTGCGAGCCGCGGTCAGTGCGGCGGGATACAAGGTCAGCACGACGATCATGAAGCTGGAAGCGATTCTGCGCGAACTGGAAGGTCCGGGCAGCGAGGCGCGGCGGAACCCGGAAAAGTACTACTTCACCCTATTTGGCAAACCGACGCGGAGCGCGAAATGGGGTTTGAGCGTCGAAGGTCACCACCTGTCGCTGAATTTCGTGTTCGAAGGCAACCAGATCATCGCGTCGACCCCGCAGTTCTTCGGTGCCAACCCCGCCACGTTGAAACAAGATTTCGGCGAGGGATTCGAGAAGGGCTTGCGCGTGCTGCGCGCGGAAGAGCAGCTCGGATTTCAGTTGGTGCGTAGCCTCGACGACCAACAGCAGGCCAAGGCCATGTTGCCGGGCGAAACGCCGCGGGAAATCCGGGCCGCCGGAGAGGCGCAGCCGCCGAACGAGAAGCTGCCGGGTCTGGCAGCCGCCGACATGAATGAGCAACAACAGGAGTTGCTGCGCAAGTTATTGAAATCCTACACGGCGAAGATGAAACCGGCCGTGGCTAAAGCCAGGTGGAAAGCTATCGAGGATGCGGGTTTCGAAAACATCCTGTTTTCCTGGTCCGGTGCCACGCGCCCCGGCGTGGGGCACTACTACGTCGTCCAAGGCCCCACGTTCTTGATCGAATTCATCAACGTGCAACCGGATGCCGCCGGCAATCCCGCCAACCACATCCACTGCGTGTGGCGCGATTTGCGCGGGGACTTTGGTTTGCCGATCAAGTAGGTGCATCGGCCGCATGGTCTGGGTCGTCCGGTGCTTCAGTGGCTCCTGAGTCCGGCGGCGCGGACGGCTGGTCGGACAATAGCGATGCAGCCATCCGACGGCAGCGGTGTGCCATTTCCATCGCTGCGCGGCTGGCGGCCACCTCGCCGCGATCGCGGTGGCGTTGGGCCAGCCGAATTGCGTGCTCCGCAGCCGCGATCAGGTGTCGGGACTGTCGCAGTCGCAGTGCCATGTCGGATCGTTCGGATGACAATACGTGCTCCTGGGCGTCGGCTTTGGTCGCCGGAGCAGCCTGACCAGCAGATTGGGCCGCATCGCCGCCCGCATCCCCTGCGTGCAGCGGGCCCAGGACTTTCAGCTCCGCCCTTGTATCGGCCATTTCCGCGTGCGCGAATTGTTCGATATCGCGAAACACCGGATCCTCCGGCGCGGACTGCAACCAGGAGTCCTCCCCGTCCTCGTCCGGCAGTGCCATTTCATTCGCGGCGGAAGTCGGCCCATCCAGCGCGGATGCTGTCAGGGCAAGCGGATCGCTTCCCAGGCGGTTGGGCGACGGACTTGGCACGCCAGACGGTGGCTGCGACGGCTCGCTGGGACTGGTCGATCCGCTGGCAAGTGTGGCGGATGCCGCCGGTGCTGGTGCGCGGCACAACCACACCGACAGGGCAGCGGCCAGCGAATTGAGGATCAAGAACCATCCCACCCAATGGAACTTACTGTGCATGCGTAGGATCCTTGCGCCGAGCGAATCGATGGGACCCAAGGTCGGTGCGACTCAAAGGGCCCGCGCAGGTTGTGCTGGTTTGCGATACGTTGTAACGGCACATGGGGCAGCTCAGGAATCATCCGATGGCAAAGACGTGGATTCGTCCTGTTGGTCCTCTTGCAGCAATGCCTGAACCGCCGCATCCAATTGCTCGCCGCGTACATGCAGTTTCACGATACG
Organism: Planctomycetota bacterium; assembly: GCA_003695565.1. Taxonomy (GTDB): domain Bacteria; phylum Planctomycetota; class Planctomycetia; order Pirellulales; family Pirellulaceae; genus Aureliella. The sequence continues at coordinate 6,235 of RFIQ01000120.1, forward strand.
GCCTTGGCGATCGATCAGGGCCACCAGCGGAATCAGCTTGATACCCAACTGCTGAGCAAATTCGGACTGCAGGCCTTTGCCGTCGGCCGGTCGTGCGATGGGCCATTCGATCCGCTGTTTTTCCACAAACTCCCGAGCGTCTTCGAGGCGATCATCCACATTGACTCCCAGGATCACCAGGCCTTGATCGCGGTGGGCATCGTACAGTTGGCGAAGATTGGGAATCTCGCGCAGACACGGCACGCACCATGTGGCCCACACATCCACCACCACGACCTTGCCTCGGTAGGCATCCCAATTGATTGGATTGCCATCCAGGTCGACAAGCCAATGTGCGAAATCGGCCTCCTGGCCGAGCAGAGCGATGCGACGGCGATGGGCGGCCAGCAGGTCATCGACGATGCGGGTGGACACCGACGCATCGATTTGCTGGTTGCGCGCTTCGATCAACTCGGCCAGTTGCCGACTGGCCTCGATGAAACCTGAATACTCGATTTGTGAAATGGCTTTGGCCAGATGTTCTAACGTGGGGCCTACGGGATGGGCGTCTACCAAGGCGCGCGCGGCGGCCGTCAGCGATGCCGGATCGAACTGGGGACTGCCGATCTGCCGATAGGCCGTGTTGAAATTCGCCAGCTCGGCGCTGTCACGCGTCAGGATCACCCAGGCTTCCCCACGCAACTGAGGATCCTTCGATCCCAGGTAGTTCTCCGTGATCAACTGGCGAACCTCACCCGATTGTTCCGCAAATCCCATCTGCTCCAGCACCGCGGCGACTTGTTGCAGCATCATGAACTCGGGGAAACCGCGGTCTTTCTCGGTCCCGAACAGGCCGCGCGCCAGCTCTAGCAGGCGATTCGGATCGTCGCGTTGGCCGTTCTGGATCGCTTGCAGTTCGAATCCCAGCAAGACCACACGGGCCTGGTGTGACAGTTCGGGATCGTCGGCGGAATTGAGGCTGCGGGCCAGTTCCTCCAATTGCCGTGCTGACTCGACGTCCCCCAACCCGCTCAAGTGGGACAGCGCAACCAACTGGGCAATCACGCCCGCCTTGCGCTCGGTGGCGTTCGCGGCGGGGAGGTTGGCCAGGTGTTCGCCGGCCCGGAGTTTCAACAGCCCCAGTTGTTTACCCGCCGCAATGAATTGTTCCTTGTCCAGCAAGCTGCGGGAGCCCGCCAAGACCAGGTCTCTCAGTTGAGCATCAATTTGTTCAATGTGCCGGATCATCTCCTGCGGGTCATCGCTGCGCAGGGGGGCCAAACCGGTCGGGGTTGCCGTGCCGGAAGGCGAAGAGGTATCCGCGCTCGAATCCGAGTCGGTCGACGGCCCGGTAGCGGTTGGCGGGCTGGTCCCCGCGGCAGGAGCGGCGATCTCCTCGCCGAGGCTCGCCCCTGCCAGCGGCACCGCCGGTTCGGCAGCCCCGCTTGGACTGGCATCCTCCCCCTGCCCTGCCCCATGACCCTCCTCGGCATCGGAAGAACCATCAATGGGAGGATTGGAGGATAAGGAGGCGCTCTGGGGCTGTGGGGTAGAACGATCGCATCCGATGGCGAATGTCCATCCCATGGCAGCATACCATGCCAGCAAAACTACCCGCCATGCAGAGCCACTTGCTCGCCGCTGGCCCTCGTCGCTCATCAATTTACTCCGCCTGCATACTCGTCGGATCCCTGATCACTGCGTGACGGCGTTCTTTCGACCGGCGCCGTCACTTACGTGAATGTACTCCGAATCGGCTTCCGCCGGAACAGCGCTCGCCGCGCACCCAGCGGTCAACAGCCCAGCGATCCAGACCGGGGCGATGCATCGAGGCTGCGGTCTTGTCGGCGGTGGCAGGGCCGCGGCAGGTGAGCGGTTGAACAGTCGCGACCGGGGCGGCAGCTCTCCTGTCAATCAACGCCAGTAGCGGACGCGGTACCACCCATCGCGACCGCGGACTACCGCATCGGCAACCAGGGTCATCGCCGAACCGGGTGTGCAAGTTGGTGGAGATGGAGAATGCGAACTCCACCCAACCCCGCAAAAACGGACTCCCGCAATCGTTCCACGGATATGCCCTTTGTAACCACGTGCCGCCATCTGCTGAGCTTCGTACTCTGCTTCCGCCTGGTAGTGACTCTTGGGATTCGTCGAAACGTGATGGACGCGACCACAATTCGGGCAGCGAACGGCCGGAACTGGGGCGGTCGTGGTGGACGCGACGGGGGCACGCTTCACCTGGTTCGCGTTTGGAGCCTGGGCGAACGCGGCCAAGGATGGCAAGGTACCGATCATCGCCAGGGCAATTCGCAATCCTGCATTCGTTCTCGCTGGCATGAAACTCACTCCCTTGGTTCGTGAAATGCGGTCCCTATATCGCCGCGTGATGACAGTACCACGCGGCCGGTTGCAGTAACTGGTATCCGCCGCGCCGCAATCAGACAACCGCCACCATTGGGCGGTGCGCGATGCCCGGTCCGCATTAGGGCGGTTCTCCTCCCGTTGCCATGCTCCTATGGCGTCTTCCCGATCCTGTCTCGGCAATCGGGTTTCGGTGGGAATCTCCAGTCTTTTCTTGATTGGGATGCCAGCGCGGGTGCGGTTGGGGTGCTGCGGCCCAGGCCGCACAAGGAGACCGGGCGAATCAGGAGCGTTCGTATTCCATGAGGAATCCGCGAAACTCCCGTCGGTGCTGTTCTTCATCGGCCAACAGCGTGATGCACAGATCCTGTGTCACGTAGTCGACGCCGTCACACAGTTTGATGATCTTCGTGTACTGCTCGCAGGCGGCATTCTCCGCATCGATAACCCCTTTGATGACAGCCACGACATCGGTCGAATCGTGCGGAGGCTGCAACGTCTGCTGCGTCGGCTGGAATTTGAGGCTGCCAGGAATCGTGCCGCCGATAGTCTTGATCCGATCGGCCAACTGTTGGGCATGGCCGATTTCGGCAGTCACATCCGCCGCCAAACTCTTCTTGATCTCTTCGGCTCGTACGCCGTCCAAGTGGACGCTGTTGGCCAGGTAGTTCATTACCGTTTCCAGTTCCATGAAGTAAGCGACCGTCAATTCGCGGACGATTTCCTGGGTCTTGGCATCCAACGTCATCGAAATGTTCCTTTGACAGCGAGTGGTTGGGTTTGCGAGCGGTGTCCGCATCAGCGATGCGAAACCGAAACAACAACTACGCCGTCATTGTAGAACTGGTTGGTGGTTTGCAAACCGGTTTGGTGCGAGCGTGTCGCCAGATCAGGAACCGAACGCTGCTGCGATTTCGCCGCCGCCCCTCCCTCGATTGCACCGCGCGGATCATACTTGAGGGAACGCAAGACGATGAATCGCTCGGACCCAAGGGAATGCAAACGCAGATGGTCAATACACTGTTTCTTCCAGAACTGCGGGAAATGCTGGCCAATAATGCGGAGGACGAGCTGCGCGAGTTTTGCACCGCGCTACACCCGGCACGCACGGCCGAGTTCATGGAGGGACTGGAGCGGGAGGAAGCCTGGCGGGTGCTGCAGTATGCGGAACCTCACCTGCGGGCGGAGATCTTCAGCTATTTCGATCACGACCGGCAGATCGAAATGTTGATGCATGAAGATGAAAAACAGGTGGCCGAGCTGGTGACCTACATCCCAGCAGACGACGCGGTCGACCTGCTCAGCCAGCTTCCGGAGGAGCGTGTGGACCAGATCCTGGCACTGGTCCCCGCGCCGGATCGTCGCGATATCCGCCGCCTGCAGACGTTCCCTGAGGGCACCGCCGGGTCGATCATGACCACCGAAGCGGCTTGTCTGGACGAAAAATTGACCGTCCGTCAGGCGCTGGATCGGCTCAGTCGCCAGGCCGAGAAGCTCGAAACGATCTATTACATCTACGTGGTCGACGATACGAATCACCTGCGCGGTGTGCTCAGCACACGCATGCTGGTATCGTCCATCGGCAAACCCGACCGCACGATCGCCGAGTTGATGGATACCGACATCGTGACGGTCAATGTGTATGATGACCAGGAAAAGGTGGCCCAAGTGGTGGCCCGCTACGACTTGCTGGCCATTCCGGTGGTCGATGAGCAACGGCACATGCTCGGCATCATCACTCACGATGACGTGATGGATGTTGTGCGAGAGGAAGCCACGGAGGACGTGCAGCGTATTGCTGCGGTTGAGCCGCTGGAGGACAGCTACATTCGCACTTCCATTCTGACCCTGGCATGGAAGCGCGGGATGTGGTTGGGGATCCTGTTCGGAGCAGGTTTGTTAACCGCATTGGCCTTAAGGAACTACGAAGCGGCATTCGAGCAGTTCGCCTGGTTGGTCTGGTTCATCCCTTTGATAATCGGTTCGGGAGGCAACTCGGGGGCCCAGACCTCCACGTTGATTATTGCGGCCATGGCCGCCGGTGAAGTCGATACGCGGGACTGGTTGAGGATCGTTGTGCGAGAGATCGCCACGGGCTTTCTGTTGGGAATGTTCCTGGCTGCCTTGGCGATGAGTCCGGCATTGTTGCTGGCCCCGACCCTGATCGCCGCCAGTATCGTGCCGCTGACCATCCTGGTGGTCGTCTTGTGCGGGACGCTCTCCGGATCGATCCTCCCGCTGCTTTTTCGGCGGTTGGGGTGGGACCCGGCATTGATGTCCAACCCCTTTGTGGCCGGTATCATGGACATCACCGGCATCGTCGTCTACGTGACGATCGCCCAGGCGATTCTCGCTTGAGTCCGCTCCGCCGTCTGCTGATCCCTATGCGACGGGAGTGGAAACGCAACGACGCTGGGACGCCATGCCGCAAAGAAGAGTAGGACCGCAACAAATCGAACACGGCGGGAAGGCAATGCGAGGTGCGTTTTTGCGTTGGTTTTTGCGTCTGCGTCTACCAGCTTGCTCGTTTGCTTGGAATTGTCGCGGTCGGCTGCAATCCCACCTCCCCCATGAGCCATCCTTGATGACGCTCCGCGATTACAATCCTTCTCACGGGGGAGCTCGGCAGCGGCAGATCGCGCGTGCAATCGGCGATTGTCCTTGGTGCCGACTTCGCCCGCGGCCGGGAGGGGGCCTGCGAGAATCGCGACTTCGGAATCGCGCGTCGAATGCGGTTGCCCCATCTCATGCTCGGGTCCGACTTGCATC
>RFIQ01000121.1 GCA_003695565.1 Planctomycetota bacterium
AATCGTGCCGAGTTGAATTCATTACCATTGAATGCAGTAGCCCCATGGCGGTTCGGTGCGTGCTCTTCGTTTCTTATTTCATTTATTGACCTGGTCGGAATCGTGCATGGTTGCTGGCGGGAACGCTTGAATAGCTAAATAGCGGTGCATGTTCGTAGCGGGGGAGTTCGAACGCCACAGAACTGGTAGCGGCGGGATAGCTCGAGCGAGTTTTCGCGCCAAGGTGCCGGTATAATCGTGTTCGTTCCGCATGGGAGTTGCCAAGGGATGGCGTGAGTGGGGCGACGAATTTCGAGAGCGCTCGTTCGTCGTCCATGACATGCCTCCATGGCATGCAGAGGGGCTGGGGATATGGTTTCCACCACCAATTGTGGTGAGAAAGGCGACTGAATCGATGGCAGGAACAGATCGCCAGCGAATTGGCCGGCAGTGGCTCGCATGCTGCCTGGTGTGCTGGATCGGTTGGCTCGGCGGTAGCCCTGGTAGCGGCATGTGGCCTTGGGGTGAGGCTGCCGCCCATGCCCAAGGCGTTGACTCGTCCTCGGGAAATTCTGATGCCTTGACTGCTGGGGAACCACCAGCGAACGCAGCCGCGTCCGAAGCGTCGCGGGGCCAGTCTCCTGACCAGGATGCGGAACCTGAGGATTCAGAGGTCGAACCTGAAGGCGATGAAGAACCTGAAGAGGTCGAGTCCGAACAATTAAATGAGGAACCCGGGACGTCTGCCGATGGTCAGGCGGCTGCGGAATCAGCGTCTTCCACCGAGGATGCGGCTGAGGAGGATGCGGCTGGTGAGGATGCGGTTGGTGAGGATGCGGGGGACGAGGAGGAGCCTGGCGCGCACGAGGGGAGTGAGGACGACGAATCGGGCGAGGCCGGCCGAGGGGCTGATACGAGCGCAGATGGCAGGTTCCCCAGCGTCGATGAATTTCAGTTCCGGAGCCCACCGATCGAGTTTGATTCTCCAGCTCCGGTTTTGCTGCCGATCGATTGGCCGATCGGCCTGGCGAAGGTGCTGGGGAGTCTAATCCTGTGCATGATTTGGCTGCGCTGTATGGAGCTGCGAAGCGTGGATGTGGCGAGCCGGGGCTTGTCCTCGGAAAAATGGGACTGGTTGCTGTTCGTCTCTGGCGTGGTGGCAATTTTCCTGATCCTGTTCGTACCTGCCGTCGTTGTGGCGATTCCATTGTCGATTGCTACACTGCTGGTTCCCTTTCGGCAGTACAAAGCGTGGCGCAACGCATCCGAGGCGGGGCGTGGTGATCCAATCGGATGGGTTGATCTGCTGCACCTACCCTTCGGCAATCGGACTCCGATCGACTTTCAAGAATTGCGGTCGCCGTTGCAATCAAAGATCGACGGGGCGCCTGCCACGACTCCGGTGCTGGTAGATGAGAGGGGGGCCGCGCGGGGCGTGCCCGAGCATCATGGTTCGGCGTTGGAGCTGTTGCTTAGCATTATCGATCGGTGCGTGGCGGATCGGGCCACGGATATCCACATCAATACTAAGACTAATCGAGTGGAGGTGCGGCAGCGCGTTGACGGCCAATTGCGCCACATGTTGGACTTGAGCCTGAGCGAGGGGCGTGCGCTGATCAACGTGGTCCGTGTCTTGAGTAATTTGAAGTTAACCGATCATCATCAGGCTCAAGATGGGCGGTTTCGTGCCGAGCGTCATGGACGTCGGCTGTGTTTCCGCGTCTCGTCTCAATCGACGGCCAGCGGCGAAAAGCTGAGCATACGTATCTTGGATCCCAGCGTCACGTTTGCGGATTTCGCCGCCTTGGGGATGCCGGAGAGGATTCAGCAGCGATTGTCCACCCTGCTGAATCGGCATCACGGATTGGTGTTGATCGTCGGAGCTTCGGGGGCTGGGAAATCGACAACCGCATACGCCGCGATCAATCGACTGAATACTGGCGAGCTGAATATCGTCTCCATCGAGGATCCCATCGAGTATCACATTCCCGAGATCGATCAGATCGAAGTGAACGCTGCACGGGGCCAGACTTTCGCCGCAGCCCTGCGAAGCGCGCTTCGTTTGGATGCGGACGTGATCTTTGTCGGGGAGATTCGCGACGAGGAGTCGGCTAAGATCGCCGTTCAGGCTGCAGCCTCCGGGCAGTTGGTAATCGCCACCATGCATGCCGCCGACAGCGTGTCCGCCATTCTGCGATTGACCGATCTTTGCGGTGACCGCCATTTGGTTGCCAGTACGTTGAAGGCGGTCGTTGCCCAGGCGCTAGTACGATTGGCCTGCCCAGTATGCATGGCGGCCAAAGTGAAGGCGCAGGTGCCGGATGTCGAACCATCGTCCGACATCCAACCTGCGTATGCGGAGGATGATTCGGTAGCCCCTGATCCGGAGTGTCCCCACTGCAACGGGCGGGGATATTTTCGACGCACCGGCGTGTTCGAGTTCCTGGAAGTCGATTCCAAGATCCAACAAATGGTCCATGCCAACGAAACGCCCTCGGAAATCGAAGCGTATGCAAAGCAACAGGGCTTGCGAAAGCTCGATGAGGAAGCCTTGCAGATGTACCGAGAAGGACGGATTACACGAGAAGAGTTGTACCGACAATTTGAACTGACCGACCTATGAATCCACTGCTGTATGTGCCTGATCTGGTGTTCGTAGCTTTGGTGGTGGGCGTGGCGATGTGGGTGGCCCGTTTTTCGCTGGTCCAAGCCACGTTGCTTCTGTTGGGCCTGTTGTTGGCCAGTCTGGGAGCCATCGTTACGTTTGAACCGTTGGCCGAAGCGTTCCTGCGATGGGGATTCGGGCCGGCCGATGTCGACATCACCCGATTCTTCTGGTTCATCTCAGGCTTGTCCGTATTCGCGCTGTTGTGCCTCTGCTTCGCCATTGTTGTCCAGCCGTTTTTCGATGCATTACCGGAGCTGTCCGGGCGCGCTGCTGCGGTGGCGAAATGGATGGTCAGCATTCTGGCCGGTTATCTCTTCGCCGCGTTCCTATTGACGCTGACGTACACGTTGCCGGTCGACCGCGACATGGGTGGGATCCTGCCATTGGAAGCGCATTTACGGCACGGACCGATCGTACGCATGGCCCCCGATTACCAGTTCCTTTCGCTGGCCGAATGGGTAACAGGGCGGCGTTCCCCCTGGACTGGCCAGCCGTGGAGACTGGGTGGGCCTCTGGCCAATACGGACATCTATGCAGGGCGTTGGGAGTCGTTCCCCGCGCGCTATGCCCTGTGGCGGGATATGTTGAAGTATTTCTTCGCCATGACGGATCCCGAAGCGTATTCTGCGATCGACGAATCGAAGTGAGGGTGCGGGGACTCGAACCCCGGACCCACGGATTAAAAGTCCGATGCTCTACCGACTGAGCTACACCCTCAAGAACGTCGGGATCCATCCAGATCGTATCCCGCGAAGCAGGTCTCGACGAGGGATCTACTTTACCAGACAGTGCCGCTGCCGCAAGGGTTCCTGGGAATTCCCGCGACGGCTGCTCAGGGGCCCTGGATGGGAATCTCGGTAAGGCGCCACCACATTATTCGCTGGTCTCGGATGCCGTCGTGGGGGACTGGCGGAGCAATTTGAGCAAGGCGGCGCGAAGTTCACGCACCTTGAGTGGCATGGCCAGCATGAGCCGGTGCGGTCCGGTCTTGGCCTTCCGGATAATGAACTGCTGTTTACGATCGACCAGCAAAATGGCGGGGCTGTTGGCTGTGTGCGGGGCCTCGCCGAATTTGTTGAAGGCTTCCAATGCGGCTGCTCCCAAATCCGGTGCGCTGAACAGCACGCAGTCGGCCGGAGGTTCATCATCGGGATCGAATCGAGACAAAGCTCGTTCCGGGTCGCTGATGACCAGCACTCGGTATCCCCGCTTTTTCAGCGTTTCCCGAATCAGGTTCTGAAACTCGATCTTGCTCTCGACGAGCATGATTGTTTTTCCCGATCCTTCCTGTTCTCGTTGTTCGTCGGATACCGACTTGCCCGCGGCGATGGCAGCCGTAGTGCGCGTGTCTCCTTCCTCCAATCGCCGCAGCGTGGCCGTGATGTCATCGAGTGCTTCCTGAGGAGACTGGTACCTCTTGGTGGGGTCGAATTCCATCGCTTTGTGGACGACGGCAGCGACGTTGATGGGAATATCGGGAGCCACCTGAGTCAGTGGCGGGATCTGGCGAAACCGAGTGACGTTCAATCGAGCCAGTCGGTCGCGGGTTTCGGTCAGCGGTGACTGCCCCGAAAGGCAGTGGTACATCATGGCCCCGAGGAAATAGATGTCGCTGCGCGGGTCGTCCTTGCGAACGCCAGTACCCCGTTCCAAGGCGGCATAATCGATGGCTCGAGCACTGGGGCAGTCGGCCAATGCGGCCTCGTTGCTGGTGTCCGCCAATGCCGCCAAACCGAAGTCCACCAGCTTTGCTCGGCCCAGCGAGTTGATCAACACGTTGCTCAACTTCATGTCGCGGTGGGTCACGCCCAAAGTGGCTGCATAGGCTAGCCCGCTGGCCACATCCTTGAAAATCTTCAGAGTGGTGACTGGATCGAGCCGTTTGCGAATGTGCATCAGCTCCCGCAGCGTTTGCCCCTCGACAAACTCCATCACCATGTACGGGTTGCGCGGGTCGGGGTCCACTTCTTTGATGGCGACGATGTTGGGGTGGTGCAACTGCATTCCCACCCGGGCTTCACGCATGAATTGTTCCACCTGGACCGGTTCCGCGCGGTGCCGCTTGCGCAGTACCTTCACAGCCGCCACGCGGCCATCTTCCCGGTGCACTGCGCGGTAAACCCGCGCAAAGGTTCCAGCCCCGATCAAATAGAGGACTTTCCAATTGCCATAAAAGTACCCCGTCCGTTCCCCTTTCAACAAGCGATCTACCTGCAGGTTGGTCAGCAGCTCTTTGCGCAGCAGCACACGGATCAGGTCTTCACAGGTGCCGTCGACGCGACCTACTTCGGACCATGCCTGTTCGACTTCAATGGGCTCGAGCAAGCCCACTTCGACGATCCGCTGGGTCAGTTCGGTGGGAGTGAAGTCGACCATGAGGGGCCTGGGACTCCTAGGGGAAAACCGTCTATCGTGTCTGTCCAAGGATGGAATCAACGCCAAGGTACGTTCGGGCGGAGCAAAGGCCGCCGCTGCCCGTGCACAGCGCCCTGTGCGGTGCGTGTCGTGCTGACGTCTACCCAGCCGATTGCCGGGCGTTATCCATCCCAATGGAGTGCAAAGAGTGCATATGTGATACTAAGCAACGTTCTCAAAAAACGCAAATGCATTGCACTGAATGCTGCTGCGTGACTGGTGCGATCCCCCGCGGCAGGCTTGAGTCCCAGTGGATGCCGGGCCGGAATCGACGGTTGCAATAAAAAAACGAGGACCGCCAACCGCGAGGGATGGCGATCCCCGTTTCCCTGGAGAGATGCGAAGGTGGCTTGCCGGCGGTCTCCAATCGCTTCCGGGCAAGCCAGGGCCATGCTCCAGCGCTTAATTTGCCGGAGTGCCTGGGCTGGTGGCGACAGCCCGGGCGGGATCCCATGGAGAGTGCCGTGGGCAGTGCCCATCGAGATTAATCGTTTCCACCCAGTTCGGCCAGTTTTTCCAGATAGGTATCGCGTTCCCGGCGGGTGGCTTCCAAGTCGAAGACCAGGTATTTCATGTCCAATCGCAATTGCCCCAACGCTTCCTGGACCAGAGTAAGAATCTTGCGGCGACGCATCGTGCTCTCAGTAACGCGTCGCAACGAGGGAAGCAACTTGATGCGGTGTTCCAGTGGCAGGGTCTGGATGGCGGTTGTCAGTTCGGCCAATTCGGCAGGCAATTCTTCGCTGGGACGGTTTTCGGCGTTGATCGATGCAGGGTTCATACTCTCTTCTCCAGGTTGGTGGCCAAGGCGGTGTTGTCTCGTTTCTTGCTCGCGAATAAATGCATTCGTGGTGCCATCCGCCATCGCATGAGCGATGATAAGTCGTAACTTCAATGTTTTCAATGGTTTAGGATAATTGGAAAAAAAGCATCATTTTGCCTGTGTGGCAAAATCGCAACGCGAGTCAACCTGGATTCGAACCGTAAATCCTTGTATAAAAAGAGGTTACGCAAGAGGCATCAGGTCTCGGCACGATGTTGCCGAAAATCAACATTTTTCCCTCGCAGGACCGGATTCGATGATTGGGCAAACTCGGAAGCCCGTAAAACGATCTGATGAGGATGTCGGAGGGATCCCGGGACGGCGAGGAACCCGCCGAATCGGACTCCAAAGGCGATCGGTGCGGTCGCGTGATGGTTGCACATGTGCGGCCGGCCGGTGGTGGGCACCGGTGATGTGTTGGGCGGCGGTGGTGTGGTGTTCCGCCGCCTCCCCGGCAGGCGGGCAATCCGGCGACACGTTCGAGGCGGGTCGCCCCCGCTGGTTGCTGGTGGAAAGCGATTGCAATGCCCGCTTGACCGAACAGGCCATCAGCCCGATTTTTCCGCATTCTGGGCAGGCATGTGAATTGCTGCAAGTTGCTTGTGATTATGGCACCTCGGCGCTGGTGGCGTATCCTATCGAGCCCGCGTTGGTCGTTGATGACTTTCGACCTTTCCTGTGGACGCGCTGTGCTAGCAGCCATCTGAAACTGGGGGTTCGCGTGGTCTTTCCCTACGCGCGGCATCCGGTCACGGCAGCTCAACTGACGACGATCCTGTGGGGGGACCAGTACGAATCGCCGGGCCGGTGGCAAAAGTTGCAGGTGCGCGACCTGGAACGAGGGTTCAATCAAGCATCCGCCCTGCTCCGCCAGCGACATGGCAGCGATTTGAACCTCGAAGGGGCCTACATCGATTGCCTGGTTCTGAATCTGTATACTGGGCCGGGGCGTTATCGAGTGCAAGTGGATGATCTGGAGCTGCGGGGAGTCGTTCCCCTGTCTGCCGTAGTCGCATCGGCCGGGGAAAATTGGCGCCAGCGATGGCGTTGGAGGTACGACCCACCGCCGCCAGTCACTTCGCAGTGGGAGTCGTCCAATCGTCCTCCAGTGTGGTTGCAGCACCGTGGCGAGCCGCTTCCCTGGATCGCTTCTCTGGGAATCAATGGCATCGTAACCGACCAGCTTGCCACCCCGTTGCTCGATGCAGTGCAGACGTTGGATCTGGCTGTGATCGTTCCTCCCCCTGCCGATCCGAGTTTGGTGGACGAAGAAGTTGCCGCTCACATACGCGGCTGGCTCGTGGGGGCCGCGCTCGATCGCAGCCAGTTCGAGTTGGCGGCCCACCAGGTCGCTCGGAATGCCGAGTATCCCGAATATCTCAAGAAGCCCGTTTTTGCTGAGGCCTTGGAGGACATATTTCGGTATGCGCGGGTTGTCGATAACCTGGTTATTCCCGCGCCCGGTCCCTATTCATCTGGAAATCCCCAGGAAAAACAGGCTTGGTTGGTCGGACGCATGCGATCGGCATCGGGTGGGGGAGGCGCTTGGGTGTCGCTGGTGGTCGATCCACCGCCAGCGCTGTGCGAACAACTGGTCCATGCGGCACAACGGGTTGCTCCGGATTTTCCGGTGGAGGAATCCCTGGTCGCGCCCATGCAATTGCGCCGCGAAATCGTGGGGGCCGTCCAGGCGGGCGCTCGGGGGATCTGGTTGAGAACCACACGTCCACTGCAGGCCCACGAGCCGGCCGATAACCTCCGCGCCTCGGTGCTGCGATGGTCCACCAACGACTTGACCCTGTGGGGACCATGGGTGATGGCCGGAAACCCTCTTCCGCCGCCAGAGATCGATTCTCCGTACTGGACTGCGGCCGCCTGGGCATTGGAGAATAGCCAGCTCGTCGTGTTGCAGCCGCACCGTCCGGCGGAGTGGTTTGGCCAGACGGATCCGGCCGAACGCGAATTGAACTTGGGGTGGGCGGCGGCTCTGCCCAACCGGCACGTTCTGCGGCTGAGCTGGGGAAGTGTCCAACGCATGTCAGTGCAATGGGAACGCGGGCAAGCCCGTTGGACGGTCGAGGACCCCGCGCCGGTTGAGACTTTTGTAATTGCATCCGACGATCGCGTGTTGCGATTTATCGAGAAGCACTTACGAGAAACCGCGGCGGAATCAGCCGCCGATATGTTGGAATCGGCGGCAGTCGATCTAAGTATGGCGGCCCGACTGGTTGCGGCGCAGAGCGACGTCGAAATGCGTGGTACGACCATTGGCGGCCGGCCAGGGGCGAACCCCGCGGCATCCCAGGCTGTGGTGGCTGTGGGTGAAATCCAAACGATCGAAATGTTGCTGGAACAAGCCCGACGGGCACTGCGCAGTGGATCGGTGGCCGATGCAATGCGCTTGGGGTTGGCGGCCGACACGCGGGCTCAAACCATAATGTACCGGGCGCGCCGCAACGCCCTGGAGCAGTTGCCCAGCCCGCAATCGAGCCCGTTCGTCCTGCATCCGGC
>RFIQ01000122.1 GCA_003695565.1 Planctomycetota bacterium
ATGAGCAAATGGTCGTGATTGCCGATGCAGAACGAGCCGTTGCCATCGGCGGCGTGATGGGAGGCGCCGAGACGGAGGTGTCGGAGACGACCACCGACTTGTTGATCGAATCCGCCCGATTTCGGCCTCTCTCGATTCGACGCACGGCCCGGAAGCTGAAACTGCACAGTCCGTCGAGCTATCGCTTCGAACGCTCGCCCGATCCAGCCGGGATCGATTGGGCCAGCCGACGTTGCTGCCAGTTGATCGCCGAGGTGGCCGGCGGGGAAGTGCTCGACGGCGCCGTGGTAGGGGGCGATCCTCCGCCGCCACGAGAATCGATCGGATTGCGGTATTCCCAAATCCCGCGGGTCTTGGGAATCGAGGTACCCCGCGACCAATCCGAGAAGATCTTGGTTGCGTTGGGATGTTCAATCCAGCGTCGGGATCCTTCGCAATTGACGGTCGTCCCGCCGACCTGGCGGATCGACCTGACGCGGGAAGCCGACTTGATCGAAGAAGTCGCCCGAATTCACGGTTATGACCAGATCCCAGAGGATGTTGCGGTACCGATCGGTACCGCCATGCCACGGCCCAAAGACCGCGTGCTCGAACTCGTGCGACGGGTATTGATCGCTCGCGGAATCGATGAAGCGATGACACCGAGCGTTACGCCAGAATCGTTGGAGCGACTGGGCAGCCCTTGGACCGACCGCCCCCCACTGACAACCGAAACACAAATGCTGGTTGGCGCAAAGTGCCTGCGCCGATCGTTGCTTCCCAGCCTGCTTCAGGCGCGGCGCTACAACCAGGCACAGTCTCTGCGCAACGCCGAGCTCTACGAAGTTGCCACTATTTTCCTGCCGGGTGAGGATCCGCGCGCTTTGCCGCAGGAAACCTGCGCGCTGGGGATCGTAGCCAAAGGGGACCTGAGATTCATCAAAGGGATCGTCGAGGAGATTCTGTCCCAGGTGGCCGGTCGCAATGCCGAATTCGGGTGGAATCTGGCCGATGTTCCGCTCATGGCTCGCGGCACAGCACTGCACATCCAACACAGCGATAGAACGGTCGGATTCGTGGGATTGATGGCTCCCGAAACGGGCGAATCGTTGGATTTGGATGGCCCCGCCGCTGTGGCGGAACTGTCGGTCGATGTCCTTACCGAATTGCTGGTCCCAGTTCGGACAGCAACAGCCATCAGCCCCTATCCGGCCGTGGCCCGCGATCTGAACTTCATCGTGGATGAGAAGGTACGCTGGGCACAAATCGCCGCGGTGTGCCGTGAATCTGGCACCGAATTGCTACGCGACGTCGAGTACCGAGAGACGTACCGCGATCCACAAAAAGACGGCCCTGGCAAGAAGCGGATTCTGCTCACGCTCTACTTCCAAAGCATGGAACGGACGCTCACCAGCGACGAGGTAGATGCCGCGGTCAACGGTGTTATCCGCTCCTGTCAATCCGCATTGCAGGCGCGTTTGCTGGCCGGTTGAGCGGCTGGCCAGTTGAACCAGCGGTGATCGCGCAGCCGGGCGTTGGGACCGTCCTTGAAATAACCGTCCAGTCTGTACCTTGCCTCTCCGAGTCGGCTCCTTCGCTGCCCGACTAAGAGAGTCTGGCTACGGCGTGATGCGACAGTTATATCCGGGACGCATCCTTAATGCCCCTCTTCTGATTTCTTCTGACGACCTCGGGCGGTTCGATTCCCTCTGTTCTCGCCCGGGAGCTGTACCGGTGCGTCGCTCGATCCCGGGGGTACCCACAGTTGCCGCCAAAAATAAACCTCCCCCATAACCTGAGCACGAAGCAGCACAAATCACTTTTAATCTGGAATGAGCACGAAAAAACACGAATCAGCTTGGGTCGCATCCTTTTCCAGTAGGAGGGTTTTCCGCTGCCAGGTACGTGCAATTCTGCAAGATCCTTATAAGATGAAGTTCTTGTGGAATCGGACTTGGTTTTCTAGACCTCAGAGTCTAGACATCAGGCCGAGCTGCAATCACGATCAAAGTTCCCCCGGCGGAGAGCGATCTCGTGGCGGGGGCAACTATCGTGCTGATTTACTTCTCCGAATCTGCTTCCTTGGACTACGCACGAATCCATGCTTCCGCATCTCGGCGCGTTACTCGCCAGTTTTGTGCTGGCCTTGATATTCACACCTTGCGTCCGTTCGTTTGCGATCCGTTGGGGGATCACCGATGAACCGGATGATCGGAGGAAGTTGCATCGCCGAACGGTGGCGCGAGCTGGCGGTACTGCGGTTCTGCTGGCTGTTCTGGTGGTGTGTGTCGGAGCGTTCTTGACCTTCGACGTGTCTTCCTTCGATGTTCCGTCGCTGGTCCCATTTGCCGCCCTGTTGGTCGGCATGCTGGCGATTTGGGCATTGGGGCTGGCCGACGACATCTGGACGCTGCGCGGTCGGCAAAAACTCGTTGGACAGATCCTGGTAGCAACTCTCTTGGCCTCAGCCGGGTACTCGATTCGTTCGGTCCAATTCATGGGATGGACGATCGAGCTGGGAGTATTCTCGTTACTCGCGTCGGTTGTTTGGTTGCTGGGGACGACGAATGCACTGAACTTGATCGACGGAGCCGACGGACTGTGTTCGACGTTGGGTGCGATCATCTGTGGCTCGCTGGGTATCCTGTCGGCCGTGCACGGGCATTTCGCCGAGTCGGCGATCGCATTTGCGTTATGTGGAGCATTGTTAGGCTTCTTGGTCTTCAATTTTCCGCCAGCTTCGATTTTCCTCGGCGATTCCGGCAGCATGCTAGTCGGTATGGTGGCCGGCGCTCTGGCGATCCGATGCTCCCTAAAAGGCCCCGCCGGCGTCGCTTTCCTGGCACCGATGGCGATTCTAGCATTGCCCTTGATGGATTCGGTGATGGCCATCGTGCGACGCACGTTGACCGGCCGATCGATTTATACGACCGACCGGGCTCATCTGCATCACACCTTGCGAAACCGCGGACTGAATGACATCGGATTGTTGATGGTGGTGGCTGGTCTGTCGCTGTTGACTGCCGGCGCGGCGCTGGCTGGAGCGATCCTGGAAATGGACTGGTTGGGACCGGCCTCGGTAGGCCTCGTGTTTGCCGGTTTGGTCGCATCCAAGGCGTTTGGATATGCAGAAATGGTGCTGATCGCTAAACGCGGGACGCATTTCGCCCTCTCACTGGTAGGACCGGCCAGCAAATCGAAAACCGAACATTACTCTCGGGCTGTCCACATGCAGGGGACCCGCAATTGGGAAACGGTGTGGCTGACCCTGATCGAGTTTGCCGAGCGCGAGGATCTCAAGTCACTGCAGCTCGATCTGAACGTCCCCTGGCTGGAAGAGGGATTCCACGCGGTGTGGAAGAATGTGAACAGCGGCGAACATGCAGAACGGGACGAACGTTGGTCGACCGCCCTGCCGATCCGTGCCGATGGTCGAGTGGTCGGACGTTTGAACGTCGCAGGGGCGGCTACTTCTCAGCAATCGTTGAGCGCGTTATCGCGCTTGGTCGAATTGATCGAGGATTTGGCGCCTCAGATCGAGCTGGTTATGTACCCCGAAATGATGCTTCCTCCCGAATGCCAAGTCGATTCCGATTTGCCCGATTCAAGCCGGCCTCACCAACCGGCGGCCGCCTCGCAGGACTCCCCTTCCAACGACTCGGAGCCCCGGTACGGACCAACTCGACGGCACGCTGCGGTCGAGGGGTGATTGGAGATCCAAGCATCCCCCGTTTGCCGATCTTCCGAGGGACTGGCAACGATGATCGTCAAAGCCCCACCGCATCCATACTGGAACCGGGGCATTGATCCAACAATCTGCGACGGAACGGCACGAACGGCGAGCCCCGCCGGTGTCACCAGGCTGACCCGAGACGAGATCTACTTGGAAGAGGGTGAATCGAAATCGTCCCAGTCCAGGCAAGCCAGCCGCCAAAGACGGTGATCGCAGCCGGCGATATCCGGAATAAGCCCCACGAAAGTCGGAAAGCACCGAGAACCGATCGAACCCCCTTGCACGTTGTGGCCGGAAGATCGGCATAGCGTAAGGACGCGCGTGCGCATGTTCGACCGTATCGACTTCGGTGACGACCGGCAGCCACCACGGGGCACCGGCAAGCGATGCAAAAGCAGTGTAGGCAAGCCACTGATTTTTCGCGTGCATGGCATGATTCTGCTGCGCTGCAGGCGGGTCAGGCTTCCGAAGTAGCACTCCAGCTAGGGCCGCGATCGCGACGAAAACGCCGCGGGTGATTGGTACGGATTTCCATCGTCGCCTGGTTGACCCGTAGCGTCACTGACTGTTCGAGGGCTGACGAGCGGTTCTTTGGTTGGCAAGACCCGACACCTTACCGAACGAAGGCCAAGAAACAGCAAAAACAGGCCCGAATAGCAGACTCCTGTCAGCACCGGGCTGAAAAGCAGCAGAAAAGACCTACCGGTATCGCTGGCCCATTCCTCGGACGCAAGTTCTGCCTCAGGCGTACCGGGGGCATGTTTCTCGATTTCGGCCAAAAGCTGCGCGTCGATGGCCCACACATAATTTGCCAAGATGATGGTTCCACCAATGATAGAGGCAACGCACAAGATGCAGACAAGGACGGGGTGGATGGTTTTTTGAACCCAAAGCACCGTCGCCGAAACGAGCACCGGAAAGACGGACCAGGCAATAACGAGACATGTGGGAAGCATTGATGTTTTTCTTGCCAAACAAGGGCCCCGGTGACCGGGGGCCCGACGATCGACGGTCAATCCAGAGCCCGCGCGGCCCGTGGCTCCGTGTGCAACGGACAGTAATGTCACGTTATTGGCCATCGCGAACACAATGCTCGAGACGGGCCCGCCAATGCACAACGGATCAACGCTACTCGGCCAAGAACGGCCCGACGAAATGGAAAACGATCCCAAATATTATTGCACATACTCCAAGCACTATACGGATCCAACCAATCATGACAGCCTTCGATCCTTCATACGTGTTGCTTTGTCCTACTGCCTTGTTCACTATACGCCTCTTGCCGCTTTCCTCTGCTGATTGAGTCTTGATGTTTTGCACCCCGGCAAGAATGAGCATAGCACCAATGAGTGATGCAACCGCGCAAACCCCCAATCGCGACCACAGCGTATCGGTCACAGCCATCATAAGCATGTCTTCGGGCATTGTGCTCCTCCGAAGCGACAGAACGATTGAGTAACTGGGCGGCGAGTTGGCGTTGATCGGCGAAGAGAAGGCGCAGCGCTGACCCCGCGATCCCGCTCACCGATTTGTTGTTCCGAGTGTGGTGCGAACGGCCGCCCTTCACCTTCAGAAAGGTAGGCGCGCAAAATGCTACCAACAGGCCTGCGGGATGTCAAGAGTTTCTTGATCGACCAGCGCCAGGGACAGGGATTGCCGGCGGAATCGAAACCACCAAACCGCGATGGGATTTAGGTGCGAATTCGGTTTGGCGGCAGGGGCACCAAGCGGTTATAATCGGGTTCGCTGGTCGGTGTGCGCCCAAGTTGGGTGGAGAGCTCAGATCGGTTGCAGGCAGGATGGGCGCGTCATTCATGATTCGGGAGAAGGGCTGTTATGACAGCATCTGCAAGGTCGAACGCATCGTCGCCGACGTGCGACGTGGCCGATTTGAGCCAGGTGACCGACGAGGAGCTGTTGGCCAGATTCGTGGCCGATGGGGATCGCGTGAGTTTCGAAGCCTTGGTGCGTCGCTACCGCCACGAGCTGTACAACTACTTGCGGCGGTATCTCGGTGACGAGTGCCTGGCCGAGGATGCGTTTCAGTTGACCTTTGTGCGAGTTTTCCAACGAGCGGAACAGTTCGATCCCGATCGACGGTTTCGACCCTGGTTGTACAGCGTGGCCACGAATCAAGCCATCGACTTGCGTCGCCGCAACAAGAACCGGACGCACCACAGTTTGGACGTGGCGCTCCAAGGAACCGATGGCCGGACAGTCAGCCACGCTGCGGCCTTGGAAGACCACCGTCAATCGCACGAGGACCCGTTGGTGCAGGCGGAGTTTCGGGACCAGATGCGGGCTGCCGTGGCAGAGATCGGCGAGCCGGGACGCAGCGCGTTGGAGTTGGTCTACCTGCAAGGCTTGCCCTACAAGGACGCAGCCGAAATCCTCAACGTTCCGGTCGGTACGGTAAAAAGTCGTGTTCATGCCGCAATCCGCAAACTTGCCGTGGTGTGGAAGCGTACAAAGAGGTAGGTTCGGTTGTCCGTTCCGCGCGGTAAGGGTTGGATGAATGGCCCTCCCTGCATACCCACCTGATTCTCTGTTTTTCCTGCCGGGTTCCGATCAGAAATGCGTTTTTCGGATGACATTTTGATCGAGTATCTGCTTGGTGAGACGCCTGCCGAGTTGTCGGAGTTGATCGAGGCACAGTGCCGATTTGATCCCCATCTGACGCAGCGGTTGCGCGAATTGCGATTCTCTCTGGGGC